>JAFGCK010000074.1 GCA_016932675.1 Methanosarcinaceae archaeon
AGTCCATCGCCTGAGGGAATGTGAATGCGAGCACCCCAAGATGGAGCATGTTAAGCAGATAGTGCTCGAGCAGCTTGAAAACAAACCGGAATCGAGGGTGATAGTCTTTGCCAACTATCGCGACACTGCCGAAATGGTCACCGCTGCACTTGCAGAGACAGAAGGGATAAGACCGGTGCGTTTTGTGGGACAGGCGTCCAGATACAGGGACAAAGGACTAAGCCAGAAACAGCAGGTAGAGATCATAAACAGGTTCAAGGCAGGGGAATACAACACCCTTGTGGCTACCTCAGTGGCTGAAGAAGGCCTGGATATACCATCCACGGACCTTGTACTCTTCTACGAACCAGTACCTTCAGAGATACGGAGTATCCAGAGAAAAGGTAGGACCGGAAGAAAGCATGAAGGTCGTGTAGTCGTCCTTGTCACCCGGGGGACAAGAGATGAAGGGTATTACTGGAGCAGCCTGTCAAAAGAGAGAAAGATGCAAAAAAACGTGAAGATGCTCCAGGAGATCATGCCCCCCCGGGAAGAAGGGAACTTCCGGGAGACACTGAGAGATACAGAGAACAGGGAACAATTCACACTTGATGATTTCGATGGGGATTCGCTGCAGGTCATTGTAGACCAGCGGGAAGTGAAAAGCTCCGTTGCCAGGTCACTTGCTAAAGCAGGTGTTGATATCACACTAAAGACACTTGAGGTAGGGGATTACATCCTGAGCGACCGGGTTGCAGTGGAAAGGAAAAGTACTGAAGATTTTACAGGTTCGCTCATCGATCACAAGCTATTCGAACAGATATCCAACCTCAGCAGGACATATGAAAAACCTGTGCTCATACTTGAAGGGGGAGAACTGTTCACAGGCAGGAACCTTGATCCTGCCGCCATACACGGGGCATTATCCTCCATTGCCCTTGATTTTGGGGTAACGGTGCTGTACACAAGGGATGCCCAGGACACAGCCAGCCTCATACAGCTGATCGCGAAAAGAGAGCAGACGGACAGGAAAAGGAGTGTAAGCCTTCATGGGAAAAAAGCCGCCATGATGCTCCCCGAGCAGCAGGAATACATAATATCATCCATATACAGCATCGGACCCGGGGCTGCCAAAAATCTTCTGAGGCATTTCGGAACGGTAGAGAATATTGTCAAGGCGGACTATGCGGAACTGCTGAAGGTCAGGAACATAGGCCCGAAGACGGCCAGCCGCATACGGGAACTTGTCAGTAGTGAATATAAGGGATAGTACAAAAGTGCAATATCCCGGGGATCTGCCCTACAGGATCTTTCTCATTTTCTCGATTATTGAAAGGCCACGCTCTATCATGTCCATATGATCTGATATTTTCCTGACATCATCCTCTGAGCGCATGGAACGTGCAAATGATACCATCTTTTCCATCAACAGCGACTCGAGCTCGGTCACAGGAGATGAATCGGATGGGACAGTAGTATCTCCCCCTGACCCCGGTATTGACACCTGTGCATAAGGGCCGGTCTTTATAGTATCCTCCAGCAGAACCTTTTTGGAGGGGCCTTCAGGAGAAACTGCGGCGGCCTTATTTTCCAGAGTAAGCTTCTGCTCTGACTTTTGCTGCAGCCTTGCACGTGGGTCATTCACAGATTCACAGACAGGGCACATGACCCTGCCCTGGTACCTGAACATAGGCGCCCCACAAACATCGCAGTGCTGAGCAAGCATTGTGCCACCGATCTCCAGCATTCTGGAGATCTTGCTTATAATATCATCTTCCATATTTGTCATCGAATTCCATCCTGAGTTCGCAAAATATATACCAATGAAAGTCTTTTTATAGAACATAACTATTTAGGAGTAACTGAGGTAACCCTTATTTTCATTCAAAATTATTAAGGTGATCATATGTCAGATTATGGGCAAGTCATTGAGGAATGCAAGCAGAAGTTAGAGTACATAGCGAACGACAATTCAGTTCCTAGGAATATCAGACGTTCTGCAAATGAAGTTCTTGAGACTTTAAGCAAAGACGACGAACCGTTGTTCCTGAGAACTTCATCAAGCATATCGGTGCTTGAAGATATAAGCAATGATCCTAACATCCCGGTTCACACAAGGACCCTTATATGGGACGTGGCCAGCCAGCTTGAAACCATACCTGTTGACGAATAGGATTAAATCGCAGACCCAGCGCTGTTGCCTTTGTTCTGTGTGCTGTCCACTTAAGTCTGAAGCAATCTTTTTTCCTGAAAGAGAAGCAAAACTGCCCATCTTCAGCCAACAAGACATGAGGAAATATGTTCAGTGATATCTCTGAAAGGATCCGGACGAAACTTGAGGACAAAGACGCAGCCCGTGAACAGAGCCTTGCAATATCACGTGAGGTCGTACGTGATTGCAGGAAGGCCATGTTCAGTATTCACAAAGGCAAGTTCGAAAAAGCCAGCTCGCTCATTGAAACTTCTAAAAGGTCGATCAAAGACCTCGCCTCCCTGCTGGCGGAACACCCTGACGTATATCATTCAGGATTTGTCGAACACGCCCAGCAGGAATTTGTGGAATGCTCAATTGTCTTTGAACTGCTCAGTCCGGGTGCCCGGCCTTACAGGATACCTGGCCCGGAGGAGCTGGAGGTGGAATACGCTGCCTACCTTGCCGGCCTTGGCAATGTGAATGGGGAACTCCGAAGGCATATACTTGAGCTTATAAGGAAGGAGAATACATCAGAAGCTGAAAAGTGCCTGGATGTCATGGAAGATATATATTCATGCCTTATGATGTTCGATTTCCCTGATGCAATGACAAGGGGCCTCAGGCACAAGACGGACACCACACGTGCAGTACTTGAGAGGACGCGCGGGGATGTGTCAACAGCCATCAGACAGCTGAAACTGGAGAAGTCGATGAGGGAATTTGAGAGAAAGATAGATCAGTATTCTTTAGCATAATAATCTTTGATCTTTACGAGGACTGTTTATGAGATTCGATCCTGAGGAAATAAAGATAAAGGCCAATGAGGATTTTGACAGCACATGGAATGCAGGAAAAGAGTTCGTAAAAAGAACAGGACTGAACGAACAGTATCCTCACATGTCCATCAACTATGGAAAGCCACATCCCATATACGAGACCATTTCAAGGCTGCGTGAAGCCTACCTGCGCATGGGCTTTACGGAGATGATGAACCCCCTCATAGTCGATGAGAGGGAAGTTCACAGGCAATTCGGGCATGAGGCCCTTGCAGTCCTTGACAGGTGTTATTACCTTGCCGGCCTGCCACGCCCCAATGTGGGCATTTCCGATGAGAGCATAATTGCTATCAGGTCAATCCTCGGAGACATCGGTGACGAGGGGATAGAGATCATCAGGAAGATCCTGCACTCATACAAAAAGGGAGATATCGAAGGAGATGACCTTATACCGGAAATATCCTCTGCGATCAAAGTTTCAGATTCCCTTGTGGTCGAGATGATAGACCAGGTTTTCCCGGAGTTCAAGGAACTGGTGCCCCAATCCACAAGAAAGACTCTGAGAAGCCATATGACATCAGGATGGTTCATCAGCCTTTCATCCCTTCAGGAGCGCTCCAGGCCTCCATTCAATCTCTTTTCTATTGATCGCTGCTTCAGGCGGGAACAGGAAGAAGACGCTGCACGCCTGATGACATACTACTCCGCATCCTGTGTGATAATGGATGAGGATGTGACCGTGGATCACGGAAAAGCCGTTGCTCAGAGTCTCTTGTCCCAGTTCGGCTTCGAGAAGTTCATGTTCAGGCCGGATGACAAGCGCAGCAAGTACTATGTCCCTGATACACAGATCGAGGTCTTTGCATACCATCCGAAACTCGTAGGTTCCAGGACCAAGTACTCAGACGGATGGGTGGAAATAGCCACCTTCGGCATATACTCGCCCACAGCCCTCGCGCAGTACGGCATCTCCTGTCCTGTAATGAACCTTGGGTTAGGTGTTGAAAGGCTTGCAATGATACTCTACAACGCTACTGACATCCGCTCACTTGCATATCCGCAGATAGCACAGTATTCCGAATGGAACATTTCGGACGGCGAACTTGCAAAGATGATCTATGTGGAGAGTGTACCGGATACCCCGGAAGGGAAAGCTATTGCAGAAGCCATTGTAGCTGTGTGCGAAGAACATGGCCCCACACCAAGTCCCTGCGAGTTCCCGGCATGGGAAGGCGAGATCATGGAAAAAGGCGTTAAGGTCAGCGTCATCGAGCCGGAAGAAAACACCAGGCTCTGCGGACCTGCTGCTTTCAATGAAGTCGTTGTTTTCAATAACGACATCCTTGGCATTCCTGACAGCAAGAAATGGAAGGAAGCCATGGAGAACCATTCTGCAAGGACAGGGGTCAGGTTCATTGATTCCTTTGCTGCAAAGGCTGCAAGGGACATAGAAGAAGCCATTGAAAACGGAAAGAGCGAGGTTGAGACAAGGGTGCGTATCGTAAAGGTCCCCTCTGAGATCAATATATGCCTGGAGCCGCTCGCAAGCCGCTATATAACCGGCAAGAAGAATAAGATAGACATCCGCGGCCCGGTCTTTACCACCGTGAGGGCAACTATTGAATAAAGACGAACTGCGTGAATGGTTCGACCCTCAGCAACGAAGCCTGAAAGAACTCAGGGAACTGCAGTACAGGGTCGTTCAATGGATCGATCCGGAGGATGGGTTCGACCAGATCGATACAATTGCCGGTATGGACTGCTCATACCTTGGAAATGATATCATATGCGCCATGGTGGTCCTTGACTATGATAATATGGAAGTCATTGAGAAAAGGCATGTTGTCCGGGAAGTGGGGCTGCCCTACATACCCACATATCTTAATTTCAGAGAAGGGTGTGCCATGGCCTCTGTCTTTTTGCAGGCATCCACAAGACCCGACATCACAATGTTCGACTCCTGTGGGGTCAATCACCCGATAAGGGCAGGAATGGCAGCATATTTCGGTGCGGTAATGGATGTTCCCACCATCGGGGTATCGAAAAAGATCCTATGCGGCCATGCCGAAAAACCGGTTGAGGCAGGCGAGCATCACAAGCTCATGCAGGATGAAGGACAGACAGGCTGGGTCCTGAAATCCAGCAAGAGAAGCAACCCGATCATCATAGCACCCGGGAATAAGGTCTCCATGGATACCTGTCTTGCTGTGGTTCAACATTGCCTCAGGGGCCACAAGCTTCCAGAGCCCACAAGGCTTGCTCACCTTCATGCAGGAGAGATAAGAGCAGAGCTCAAGAGAAAAAGAGAAGGGCACAAACAAAGTTGAATACCGGGATCTTTTTACTTCTTACCGCAGAGAACCCCTATGCATCATTTTGGATGCAAGGGGTCCATGGAACACAGCCTTTGCCTGAACTCAGAGAACCCTCGTGGAATAAACAGAGCCATCGTGCAGAAAATATAAGAGGGGCTTGAAAAGACTAAAACGGCCCTTGACTGGGCCAGCTGGTTCTATTGTGCATTGTAGAGTGGTATTTCCTCGGCATCGACCTTAGATATCTCACCGATCTTATTGCTCAGGACCTTGCGGACACGGGCTATGCACCTGGGGTCAAGCTGCAGCCTCAGGGTTGTCATCTCACGTTCCTCATAGTACATCTCACCGCTTTGCATGACCCTCTGGGTGATGATCTGATGCTTGAGCAACCTTGCCACGATACCGGTAGTGCCGCCTGTAATGTCATCGGAACTGGTCCGTGTGAGAAAGATGAAATCTCCCACATTGAGGTTCATCGCCGCAAGGAAATTATGCGGGCTTTTGATCTCGATCGTCAGTAACCTGTTCTGTTTCAGCTCTGTGATCACGCGTTCAGATAAACCGGTTAATGCAACATATTCCATATTATCACCCATACATAGGGAACTCTTTTCTCGGACCCGGCGGCTGCTCGCTTGTCCTGATATCCTCTGCAAGCCTTTGCATCTCTATCTCGATCTTCTCGGCCTGTTCGATCAGGCTTTCGGTGTTTACATTGAGGCCATAGAGATGGTTCAGCACATCGATCACAACTGCAGCTGCCCGTGGGTCAGGGTTCTGGCTCCTTGTGGAACCCAGCAGGCTTATGGCAGGCATCTGGCGTACAAGGCACTCCGACATGATACTTCCCGAAATACCGGAGATGGTCCCCATTTTGAAAAGTTCCACCTTGTCCTTGATCTTCTCAAGCATCTCAATGTTTGTTGCCGCACCGAACACCTGATGTTCCTCGCTCATCGTGGCGATCCCTGCAAGGGAAACAACCTCCCTGACATTGATGGATCGTGCCCAGTTAAGGAAGGCTTTGCTGATGTCATAGGCCACCACCGGGTTTACGGGAATGTCAGATACCACCATGACAATATTATGTTCGACACATTCATAGATCCTTACAGGCATATTTATGAGTCCTTCATAGAGGACAGCGATGGGAGGAAAATGCCTTGAGTCCATGGAACCCCTGTATTCCATCTTTAATTCATCGATGATCTGCTGACTTGCGATATTACCGACCAGCCCAATCCCGGGAAAGCCTTCTATAAGAACAGGGTTCTCAGATTCTATTCTGGTTGTGATTATTTTTACATCGTTATCATCGTAATCTGTTTCTGACAAAAAATCACCTTCCGAAAGGAACTAATTCAACTCCCTGATAAAGATATTATACATACTACATAGATAAGAGCATCGTTTGCCATTACAAATAACATATCAGACCAGCGAATCAATGATATATGGATGATCCAGGCGATAACACGGAGATGTCAATATATCCTGCATCCTTTGTGATGTTTTCGGAAAAGGGTCCAGGGTGGTCATCGGATGTGCCATGATGATAGCAGAGCCGGAACATACACCTGTTTAAAAGGACACTAAGATAACTGCCATGGGAGGAACACGCGGGGAGAGCTGATGTTTCGGTCGTTCTCAGGCCCTTACATTCTTTTGATTGCTTCGTTCTGCAGGTCAGAGAGATCATTGCATTGCCGGGGCAAAGTAAGAAACAGAATGAACTGATATCATGGGAACAGCCCACTTCCCTGTAGAGCAGGGCAATATGATATGTCCGGCTAAACGGAACTCTTTGTTTAACTGCTTCCGATCGTCACCTGGCAGAGACAGATCCATCCTCACCATCGTATTCCTCTTCAGCGGGTTTATTGTTTTTCGCCGGATCAGCGTTTGCAGGGTTATTTCCGGACATTTTGCCCTCAAGCACCGCCATCTTTAGAAAATAAGCAGTCAAAAGCACGAATACGACAAAAAGGACGCTAGCTATAATAAGAACTTCCTGCGGATCCATAAAAAAGTAAGAGAAGTACCGTTGAGGTACTTTACTGTGGCTTCTCGTAGAGGGCAGTCTTGGTCATCAGGTGGCCCTTCTTGGAGTGTGGCTGCCTGAATACGCTGTCGTTAGCCTTCTCGATCTCTCTTGCCTCGATGGCCAGCTGTGCTGCTGCACGCATCATCTCATGGCCTGCTGCTGTTGTGAGTGTGACCTGCTCGATCTCCTTCATCATGAAGCATGCGGGGAAGTTGATCTTTGCGACCATGTCAGCCATGTGGAGTGCTGCAAGACCCTTTGCCTTTGCGTACGGATTGCTGAATCTTGCTCTTTCGATACAGTTCTCCGGTTTTGCGAGGATGTGTGGAAGCTCGAGTGGTTTCCCTTCATCTGCCATTGCAGCGACCTTGTCAAGCTCTTCCTGTATGAGTCTTACAACACCGCATGTTGAAAGGACCTTCATTGCATCAGAGTTGAATGATGCCATCTCCACTGGATCGAGGAACTCTGTCTTTGCACCTATGAGAGGGTCAACGGTCATGATAATGTAACCAAAGCCTGCTTCCTCAAGGGCTGCACGGTCGTCCTTCTTGGTGGGACCGTCTGAGATGACTATGCAGGGTACATCCTTATAGAGCTCACGTGCTGCGGTTGGGCCAGGTGCGCTTGAGTTAGGGCTGATCATAACATAGAAGTCAGCACCGAATTTCTTAAATTCCTCTGTTGCTGCCGCCTCATCTTTGCCCATCTTGGGACCGGTCCCAAAAACACGAACGGATATCCCTTCTCTTGCCGCGATTTCGTCCTGTACCAGATCGATAACCTGGCTCATACCAAGGTTACCCAGTTTTACGAATCCAATCTTTGCCATGTAAAATCACAGTATTGCAATGTGCAGTGTAGCATATATTACTTTTGGAATAGTATCGGATAATAATGTAAGCCATCCTGGCCCTGCTACAGAGCAATACTAAAAAGCAAAATACCCGAAAACCTTAAAAGCAATGTGGCTTATTTCACATCAATCTCGGCACTTAAATACTGTTTCATGGCGGGACTTAAAATCCAGGTTAGATCAAGTGATTAGCACTGACAATACTGAAAAGAGGATAAAATTGGTTGTTTTTGATATGGACAGCACTCTTATAGATGCTGAGACCATTGATGAACTTGCAGAGGCGGCAGGAGTAGGAGAAAAGGTAGCCAGGATCACAGAAATGGCTATGCAGGGAAAGCTCGACTACTCGGAAGCCCTTATAGAGAGAGTGCGCCTTCTTGGAGGTCTGTCTCTTGGAAAGGCACAGGAAGCCCTGGACAGGATGCCTTTGATGCCTGGCGCAAAGGAACTGATAGAATTCCTCAAATCCCGCGGATACAAGACCGCAATGATATCCGGCGGTTTCACCCTTGCGGCTGATCGTGTGGGTGAGGCACTGGGTATGGACCATGTGGTCTCCAACAAGCTTCAGATAGACAATGGATGCATAACAGGGGAGGTCACGGGACCTCTTATGGGAGCAGGTTCAAAAGAACTTGTCCTGGAAGAGATCTCCAGTGAACACGGAATAGAACCTGAAGAGTGTATCGTGATAGGTGACGGGGCAAATGATATCTGCATCTTCAAAAGAGCAAGGTATGCCATAGCATTCAATTCAAAGCCGATATTGCATGAGCACGCTGACATTGTCATCACAGAAAAGAACCTCGAAGCAGTAATACCAGTGATCCAGGCACTGGACCCGTAAAGCCAGAATCGTGCATTAGGAATGCATGAAATGCCAGCTTTTTTGCTGGATAGGGAGGACAAAAAGGATATGTTGAAAGAACTGAACGACAAGAAGACTGAACTTAAGAAACAGTCTGAGGAATACAAGGCAAAAAGAAACGAACTCAACGCAGAAGCAAGCAACCTGGCTGCAAAGCGTAACGAACTTAATAAGAAGACCAAGGACCTTATCAACGAAGCACAGGAGTACAAGAAGCTCCGTGACGAGAACAATGAGAAGGTGAAGGAATACAAGGCTCTACGTGATGAGGTCAATGCAAAGGCCAACGATATCTTTGCACAGATAGACCAGATCCGCAATGTGAACAATCTTGGCGGTCCATCGATCAAGGACATACGCAAAGAGATCGACAGGCTGGAATTCACCCAGCAGACCGAAGTTCTTACGACAAGCAAGGAAAGGGAACTTGTCAACAGGATCACTGAACTCCAGAAACTCTATATCGCAAAGAAAGAACAGCTTGAAGGCAATCAGGAACTCAAAGACCTTTTGACACAGGCCCAGCAGATCAGGGACGAAGCTTCAGAGCATCACAAAGTACTTTCCGATTACGCCCAGCAGGCACAGGATTATCACGATAGGATGATCACAACTTTCAAGGAAGCTGATAAGGTTCGTGCCGAATCCGACGCTGCTCACAAGGACTTCGTCAAATTCCAGGAAAGCGCCGATGAACAGCACAAGCTTTTCATTGCAGCTCAGAAGGAGATCCGCGATATCGATAAAGAGATCCGCAAGATAAAGAGAGGCGATGTCGACGGAAAGAAAGAGGCTGCAAAGGCAGATGCCCGCAAGGATGCTGAGGACATTTTCGATAAGTTCAAGTCCGGAGGCAAACTCACTACCGAGAACCTCATGGCTCTCCAGAGATCGGGTTTTCTGAAATAATCAAAATAAGAGGGTGACCTTACACCCTTTTTAAACCGTTTTTTTAGTGACCTTGTTACCTTTCAAGCCCCAGGTGGACCTTTCTGAACTCGCTGTCACGCATCAGACACGGACCTGAGTTGAAAACAGGATCCCTGTATATCTTCTTCCATATGGAAGCCAGGGACTCCTCACGGATGTTGCCGTATGGTTTTGGCATGCAGGCACACGGGAGTACATTCCCTTCAGGAGTTACATGAAGCCATTTCCTGCCTGCAAAACATCCCATTTTCCTGATGATCTGGGGGATGGGGAACACGCGCGGTCCTTGAGCACAGGATGCGCCCTCTACGAAATCATCGAACTTTTTCAGGTCTTCGGGAGAAAGCACCTCCTCTGCATGATCCTGCCACCTGCCGGTGGGCACTATCTCATAGAAAGAAAGCTCATGCACCCCCAGGTCTTTTGCGAGTTCGTAGAAGTCATCAAGCTCATCAATGTTCCCCGGGGAGAGAACTACATACATATCGACCAGAAGTCCGGCATCCAGACCATTCTTTATGGCAGCTATGGCTTCATTGAACACTCCGGACCTTCCGCGCATAAAATCATGGCCTGCTTCGTTTGCACTGTCAAGACTCACACTTAGCATGGAAAGGCCTGCATCCTTCAGGCCTGATGCACGTTCAGGGGTCAGGCCTACACCGGATGTGAAAAGGCCCGGGATTGCACGTGATTGGTCCACATGGCTTATGAGCTCTTCAAGACCTTCATATAGCAAAGGTTCTCCCCCATCGAATATAATGAGAGTGGTACCCATATCCTGGGACTGGTCGATGATGCTTTTCACAACATCGGGACTCAGACGTGCCTTGTTCTTGGTGTCAGGGAGAGCACAGTGTATGCACCTGTTCGGACACTCTTCTGTGATCGATATTGTGATCTGTTCCGGGATGTATCTGCCCCTCATCGCACTTATCTGGCTTGAGACAAGCCTGTCGAACGCCTTGCTGGGTATGGGAGGCATCCAGGTGGAGTATATCAGCCTGTTATCTTCTAACTTGCATGGTTTTGTATCCTCGAACAGTTCCATCATGTCGGAAACAAGGTAACCCATAACAGAGGATGCAAGACCAGAGGTCTTCATCTTCACCCTGCCATTCTCTATCCGGGCATAAACTTTGAAGAAAGGGTTCCTGTAAAAGTAATATTTGTTCTTCATCTCATCTGTTCCTGAAGATAGCCCTGTATGAGAGTATTGAAGAGGGGTTGTTCTTCAGCATCATCTTTGATATCTGTAATGCCTGATTAAAAGGGCTTCCTCTCAGTACCTTCAGGTCCTCGCCTTCAAAGACCTTCATAATCTCGTTGATCTCCATATCGGACATCTTCCTGAGGGTCTCAAGGGCGAACCTTCCAAGATAATACTCTTTCCTGTAGACCTCATTCCAGCGCTTCCTGTATTCTGACAGGAGGCCCTTTGAAGTATCACCCTTTTCTATGGCATCGGCTGCAACGTCACCGCACATCTGCCCTGCGTGCATGGCATATCCTATGCCGGACTGAGCAGCAGAACCACCCACTATCATGACACCATCGGCAACGATATCTCCGGGAATTGCAGCTATGGGGTCCCCACCAGTCGATCTACTGATGACCTTCACCTCATCGAGCCCCTTGACCCTCTTAAACCTTTCAAGCCAGGCATCGAAGAAGTCGGAAACATCCATGCCATGCCTGCGGACATACATTCCCAGTGTTGCCCTGTTCCCGCCACACGGGGAGTAGGTGGATTTCCATCCAGGTGCATGGTTTCCCACATAGTATTCGAAATAATCGGGCTCACCGATACCCTCGGCCTCGATCTCGGCCTCCATGGACCAGGCGATATCATCCGGATATTTTATGGGTTTGAGACCAAGAAGCCCGCTGATCCTTGAATTGATCCCGTCCGAAACTATGACCAGCCTGCACCGGACCTTACCATCTGAAGTGCTTAGCAGAAAGCCCTCTTCGGACCTGAGCACGTTGAGTACCTCGATACCGAAGCGAACGTCTGCACCCGCATCTTGTGTCTGCTTTATGTAGAATTCATCGAACTTTTTGCGGTCAAGGAAGTAGGCATCTCCCTCAAAGAGGACATTCCTGCCCGACGGCGCTATTATATAGGCACCCCTGAGGTTCCTGATTACATAGCTCTGATCCACTTCCTCACCTGTGCGGTCGAACATTCCCTTGAAGAAGGTATTCGCCGGATGAGGTGGCACACCTGCAGCTTCCTTTTTGTCGAGAAGAATGACCTTGCAGCCCCTTGCCGATGCATTCCTTGCTGCCATGACTCCCGCAGGGGAAGCCCCTATTACAATGATATCTGCATCCATGTTTGGCCTCTTTAGACTCATTTCCATTTAAACTTATAAATTATCATTCACCGTTTACCAGAGTATGCCTGAATATGCCGGAACAAGTACCAGGAGTATTACGTCAAGTATGAGTGAACCGAACATGATTCCCCTGTACCTGGAACCCTGAAGGAATAGTTTTCCTCCGCGCTCAGGTACCGGGTTCTTTATGAAATCAAACGATTGCGCGAGCATCCAGCCGCCCGCTGACAGTGCGCCGGTGAAGTACAGGGGACCCAGCTTTGCCGTGAGTCCGATTGCAATGGAAGCAATGACACCCACCACCCACATAAAGGTTACGAACTTTGAGGTCGCAGGCACCCCGAACGTCACAGGGAATGTGGGGGCGCCGCGTGCACGGTCCCCTTCAACGTCCCTGGCAACGCCCGAGAGGGTGAATCCCCAGTCGGTAAAGCAGATCATCAGACCCAGGAATATTGCCGGGAGCGGTAATATGTCACCATAGGACGGAATATTACCGAAAATACCGGGAACATCGAGTATACCGGCAGAATCGAACGCAAGCCAGATGCCTATGGGAACAAGTCCGTAGGCTATACCCACCGGCACAAAGCTCAGGAATGTGGTCCTTTTAGCCACTGTCGAGTAGATACTGATAGTTACGACCGCCACCAGGAGTGCCACAAAGGACTCCGGGTTCAGGATCAGTGCGGCCGCACTTGCAACCAGGAAAAGGAAGAGTGAATACCTGAGCGCCTGGTACCGCGTCAGCCGGCTGGCTACCAGCGGCCGGTTGGGAAGATTGATTTTATCGATATCAATATCACAGCAGTCGTTATATACATACGAGCTCGTGATAGCTGCGTAACCGCCGATCACCGCGATCACAAAAGGTATCAGTGCAGGGAAGGTCCCTGTCGCAAGATAGACCGCCAGCAGGGCACTGGCAGCCGGAAGGGCAAGATCCATGTCGGCAATCTCCGGCCTGAGAATCTCGACATAAGGATTCCTAGTTTTTGATCCAGAAATGGAAACCACGTTATCACCAGAAAGTTCTTGCCTCCTAATTTTCGGTATTCTATATTTAGTTTTGGAGGGGGTGGGAAATTGTGGAGGTAGTGAGTGGGTGAAAGTAACTTTTAAGCAAATTAGGGCACTTTAGAAAACCTCATGCTAAAATCTCAACTGTGGGCAAATGAAACCACAAGGACACCGAGTTCACGGAGAAGAGTGGCAATTTTCAGTCTCTGAGTTCTCTGTGGACTCAATGGTTCAAACTTAACATGCGGGTTTCTATAGAACCCAAATCAAGAAAAATTAAATAGTATATTGTTAAACCTCACATATCAAAAATCCGGCAATCCATATTGGAGTAAAACCATGATGGAAATACCCGAAAGCAATACGATATCAAAGCAGATTAATGAAACTGTCAGGGGTAAGACCATACGCTTTGCTGCTGCAGATCAGACACCTCATAAGTTTGCGTGGTACTTTGGTAATCCGGAAGGTTATAATGAACTGCTTGCAGGGGAGCAGATCGGCATATCAGAAGCACTGGGCGGAATGATTGAAACCGTTGCCGGCGATTGCAGGATCCTGATAAGTGACGGTGCAGCTCCACGTTATTACGAAGATTTGACAGAAGTGCCTGAGAAACACCAGCTCTGTATCGAGTTCGAGGATGAAACCGCATTGGTTTGCACCGTACAGATGTACGGCGGTTTATGGGCATATCGTCAGGGAGATAATCAGAACGAATATTATATTGCTGCAAGGGACAAAATCTCGCCGCTTAGCGATGAATTTGATTTTGACTGTTTCTGTTCACTAAAAGATGAAACAGTTCTGAAACTGTCAGCCAAGGCTTTCCTGGCAACAGAACAAAGGATTCCCGGCCTTGGAAATGGAGTCCTTCAGGATATCCTGTTCACTGCGGGAATACATCCAAAAAGGAAAATGGCGGACATCTCCGATGATGAATTCAAAAAGCTCTATAATGCTGTTAAGACCGTTCTGAAGAAAATGACAGACGACGGCGGAAGAGATACCGAAAAGGATCTGTTTGGCAGATATGGCGGTTACGTGACCATGTTCAGCAAGAAATCATTATTAGTGCCATGCCCTGTCTGCGGCAGCGATAAGCACAAAGGCAATTATCTGGGCGGGACAATCTACTATTGCGAACACTGCCAGAAATAGGAGTTTTATCAACGTATTGTTGTTATTTATCCAGTGGCTCAGAATTGAGAGGGACGTGTATTGTCCAGACAGGCTGCATTTGTACTTTGTCTAATGAGAACTTAATAATTCACGATAGCCTGAATCTTGCCCTTCATGGATAAGAATTGGGATATGGGTGACAGGAACTAACGGAACTTTTCATATTAAATAGAAGAGCTGAAGAGAGGAATAGACGTGAGAGTAAGTAAGACTCAAAACACTTTTTTTAAAAACCCATGCATCTTTTTTAAAACATAGATCACAAAGTGAACCAGACCATAACATAAAAAACAAAACAACACAATAAAAGGCGATAGATCGAACAACAATACTATTATGGCAAGCAAGTAAAAAATCCATTCCAATTTGCCACTTCCCTTTTCATATTCAATTGATTGCTATTTAAAGGAAGCGATTTATCCACAGGATTTGAATGAAGATCATTTTCAAACATCTGATCGAAAACCCTGACAGGGAACTATCCTAATTCACCTCCCCTTCAGCAAGCTCCCTGATCCTCCTGATGATCGAAGCCAGCCCGTCAGCCCTTGCGGGCGAGAGATTTGACTTCAGGCCGATCTCATCTAAGAAATAAAGGTCAAGGTCCAGGATCTCCCGGGGGGAGCGATTGTTCACAACCTTCAGTAAAAGCGAGATGATACCCCTGGTTATCATGGCCTCGCTATCGGCATTGAACATGAGTCTGCCATCCACTTCATAGGCCCTGACCCAGGCCTTCGACTGGCAGCCACCAATGGAGTTCTCTTCTGTCCTGAACTTCTCATCCATGGGCTCAAGCTCTCTGCCAAAGGAGATGAGCAGGCTGTACCTGTCAAGCCATTCGAGGCCGCCGAACTGTTCTATTATCTCATCCTGGACAGCATCTCTCATGCATACATCATCCTTACTTTTTCCATGCCTTCCAGCAGCCTGTCAGCATCCTCTTTTGTGTTGTACAATGCAAAGCTTGCCCTTACCGTGCCTTCCGTTCCAAGGGTTCTCATCAATGGCTGGGCGCAGTGATGCCCGGTCCGCACGGCAATTCCCAGTTTGTCCAGTATCAGTCCGGTGTCATAGTGATGGATCTCGTCCAGATTGAACGAGATGGAACCGCACATCAGATCTGTGTTCCCGTAGACCGTCACACCATCGGTTCCCAGCAGCTTTTCCCTTGCGTAGGAATAGACCTCATGCTCGCGCTTTCTGATATGATCCATGCCGATATTCTGCATATAATCGATCGCTGCACCGATACTTATTGCACCTGCGATGTGTGGAGTGCCTGCCTCAAATCTTAAAGGAGGTTTTAGGTAGGTTGTTCTTTCAAGGGTCACCCTGTCGATCATACCTCCACCTCCCCTTGAAGGCATGATATCACTGAAGCGCTCACTTGTATAAAGCACGCCGACCCCGGTTGCTGCATACATCTTATGGCCCGAGAATGCCAGGAAATCACAGCCGATGTCCCTGACATCGATCGGAAGGTGCTGTATCGACTGGGCGGCATCCACCAGGACAGGGACATCGTGCTCCTTTGCAATCTCAGTGATCTCTTTTACCGGATTGACAGAACCAAGCACATTCGAGGCATGGGATATCGCGATCATTTTCGTTCTATCCGTGATCTCTATGGAATCCGGCAGCAGATTACAATCTTCATCCATGGGAATTGCCCTGAGCTTTGCTCCGGCAAGCTGCCATGGAACTATATTCGAATGGTGTTCAACACCAGAGATCAGAACCTCGTTTCCCTCCAGGATCGGTTTTAGCGAGCACGCAACCTGGTTGATCGAATCGGTGGTCCCTGCAGTGAATGTCACTTCACCCGGGTCATCTGCACCTATGAAATCACTGACCTTCGCCCTTGCCTTCTCGTACCTTTCGCTTGATATCTCACTCAGGTAATGAACACCCCTGTGGATATTACTGTTATCCGACCTGTAGAACTCAGACAGGGTCCTGATCACACTATCCGGTTTCTGGCTCGTTGCCGCATTGTCAAGATAGACCAGCCTCTTTCCATAGATCTCCTTTTCAAGAATAGGGAAATCCTTACTGTAATCTTTACTGTAATCTGTCATCGTTTCACCATATCCACCAGAGAGAACCACTTTCTGTCATCGGTAAAGATATTTGCAACGGAAAGCCCTCCTGCATCTGCCATTTTACTGATCTGTGCGGGTGTATACTTATGAGAGTATTCCGTATGGATGGTATCCCCTTTTTTGAAGATGATACTCTCCTTCAACAGAGGACTTGTCACTTCCAGATCCTTTTTTGCTACCAGGTGCATCTCGATCCGGGAATAGTCCTTATTGAAGAAAGCAACGTGCTCAAAATCATCAGGATAGAGATCAGTTCCAAGATGGATGTTTGCAACTTTGAGTATATTCTTATTGAACTCTGCGGTGATCCCCTGGCTGTCATTATAGGCCCTCTCGATTATATCGATGTCCTTTACCATATCAAGCCCAAGGAGCAAACGATCCTTTTTTTTCATGACCTTTCCAAGATTCCTCATGAAATCCATTGTTTTCAACTCAGTAAGATTGCCTATTGTGCTTCCGAAAAAACAAAAGAACCTCTTCCTGTTCCTGTTCCCCGGGATAATTTCAATATGCTCAAGAAAATCAGCGTTGATCCCATGGATCCCCATTTCAGGATAT
>JAFGCK010000075.1 GCA_016932675.1 Methanosarcinaceae archaeon
CCATTGTAATAGGTGGTATATGTAAGAGCCCATGGGTCAACTGAGTCAAAGACATGTTTCTGGGTATAGAGTGTGCCGGCATTTACGGAAGATGAGAGGGAAGGACCTGTGACAATGTTCAGGGGACCGTTCAGGTAGTGCTGCCAGGGACCATAGATGAATGTCCGCATATTGGTGGCCCCCAGCACAATATCTGATGTCGTACCGCTGCTCAAGGCCCTCTCGTACTCGGATGTCAGTTCTGCAAGGAGGGGTTCCCTGGAAGTGATAATAGTTGAAATATCCATCTTGCGCCTGTAAGTGTTCCCGCTGCCCAGGTCAACAAGTGTATAGTTCAGGTCGTCGATGGACATGGTATAATAAAGAATATAGTCCTCGTCCTGCTCCCCGGAACGCCCGATCTCACGTTCGAGACTTCCGTTGATAAAGCCTATCCTTATCCTGGAAGGAGATATATTCTGCTCCACATTTATCGCATAGTTATTGAAAGTATGCAGGTTCCCCTGATAGTTATCCTCCAGGAACTCGTTGAAATGGCAAGCTGCAATGTCCTTGAGCGGATTGCTTCCAACCCGGAACCAGTTGGTCGCTTTGACCTCATTCCCGTAGAGGAGTAAAAGGTAAGCATAGCCATCTTCCGCAGTCCCGGGGATTCTGATCTCTTCTTCGAACCCAGAGCTCCTCCAGAAGGAATGCAGCTCATCATAGGTGATATTCTGATATTCAACACCTGAAGAACTTCTTACGACAAGGTTCCTTTTCCTGTCGGCAAAATAGCACACTATGTCTTCGCAGGCATTTGAAGGCAGGTTCACTGCAACTTCCAGGCTGTCACCGGGATCTACATACCTTGAAGTCACGTCCACAGAAAAACCGTCCTCACCCCATTCATTATAAGCAGCTCCCTTCGACCTTATGACAGGATTTTCACCCTGCCACTTCAGGGCCTGCATACCTGCATAGTTAAGGCATCTTGAAAGATCCGCAGCAGCCATATCAGCAGCTATCTTTTCCATATCCATTGCATCGTTACCGTAGATGATCTCTGCAAGATCATAGTCTGTCTTTGCCATGTAAAAGGAAAAAAGGACTGAAGCCAGCAATACGAAAATACCGATGACAGCAAAAGGAATATAGGCTCTGGTATCCTGAAAAAAAGAACCTTCCGTTTTTCCTGCTCCTGGCATCATGGACAAACCTTATACTTAGCCAACTTTTGATGCAAGAATGAAAAAAACAATATTTAAACATTACCTTTACTTCCAGATGGCCAGAACCAGAACTAATCGAAAATCTAAAATAGGCTACCTTATACTATCCAAGCGGAATTGAGAATCCAGCATAAATACAAGACAAGGACCCTGAATATCAGGGATCCGCTCTATCAGGTTGATCCATAATGAAAATAAGCAGGCCAAGGGGTACACGGGATTTCCTTCCGGAAGATACCAGAAGAAGAAGGAATGTAGAGAACATATTGCGCAAAGTAGTGAAGAACTGGGGGTTCTCGGAGATAATCACCCCCACCTTCGAGACACTTGAACTCTTCACATTGAAATCCGGTGAAGGCATTGTAGGAGAGCTCTACAACTTCACAGACAAGGGAGACAGGGAGATGACCCTGCGCCCGGAACTTACGGCCCCTGTAATGAGGATGTACGTGAATGAGATGCAGGCAAACCAGCGACCGCTCAAGCTCTTCTACTTTGAGAACTGCTTCAGGTACGAGCGCCCGCAAAAGGGACGCTTCAGGGAGTTCTGGCAGTTCGGTGTGGAACTGATAGGTAGCAACAGGCCGGATGCCGATGCAGAGGTCATCGCCCTTGCAAGCGAGATGCTGAAGGCTGCAGGCATCAAAGGCAGCCTGCACGTAAACCACCTGGGCGTCATCAGACATCTTCTCAGCATACTCGAGGCAGAGCAGCAGAGCAGGATAATGAGACTTGTGGACAAGAAGGATGATACCGGCCTTGTGGACTACCTGGAAGAGATCGATGCACCGGGACACCTCCGGCTTAAGCTGATAGAACTCATATCACTCACAGGAGAAGGGGTTATCGGGAAGGCACGCCAGATGATAGGGGACATCCCCGAACTTGATGAATATCAGGAACTGCTGGACCTCCTGGACGCATACGGGGTCGAGTATACCATAGATTTTGGTATTGCAAGGGGGCTGGACTACTACACCGGCATGGTCTTTGAGATATATGCCGAGGGCCTCGGAGCACAGAACCAGGTATGCGGCGGAGGGTCCTACCAGCTCATCAGGCTCTTCGGAGGGGGGGACGTACCATCCACGGGTTTTGGTCTTGGCTTTGACAGGATAATGGAGATATGCGGGGTCGAACCGGATGATGACAGGCCGGTGGTGATCATAGCAAGGGATTCCGCAAGGCTTAAAGCCATTGAAGCAGCCACACGATTACGTCCCTACATGCCGGTATATGTTGACCTGATGAAACGCAATTTCAAAGCACAGCTTTCCTATGCCAACCACATCGGTGCCCACTATGTAGTGATGATCGGTGAGAAAGAAGTAGAAGCCGGAAAGGTCACCCTCAGGGACATGGACAGCGGTGAGCAGGAACTCCTGAAGCTCGAAGAGGTCATAGAGAGGATCGGCAATTAGGAAGATGTTGAGGAAGATGTTGAAAATGGTGCAGCGCCAAAAAGGAAAACTCCCTGCGGACATCTTTATTGATGTAAGGGGTGCAGATGCCCTGCCAATGAGATTCACATCAGCTGCAATAATACTTCTTGTCCTTGTACTTCTGTCCTGGACAGCCCTTTCCTCCACAATGGAAAAGAAGAGCATCCATGATACAAAAGCCGTAGTGTCTGTCATCGACTCGAATGCCTGGATGATGTCCGCCAGTGGCCCTGGAAGCCGGATCACGCTTGATATAGATATCCCGGAAAAGGTAAGCCTGGTACTTGGAGCGATCCCAGGCCATGAAAACGAATGGCCCGCTGATGCTCATAACTATTACATCATGGTGGAAGGCAGGCAATTAATGGGGGAGTCCAAAGCCTCATATTCCAATGAATTTCTCAATGGTACTGCCATCCTTGGCCCGGGCAGCCACAGGATAACACTGGAAAGTGTCCGGGAGGCTGGCAGCAACAGGATCTTTGTGAGGGTGTATGAGAATTAAAGAGAAGGCAGGGGTCCATACACATAACGATCCTTCTGACAATGGCCGCCTGCACTTCTCATATGACACAGGAGGGTGGATCGACCTCATCCTTTCAAAGACAGCCCTGATGATTGCAAGCATTATCATACTGGCCGCCCTCTACCATCTGAGTGCAGAGCTTCAGCATGCCGATAAGCAAAGACAGCTGGATACGATCGCACAGGAGTTCAGGTCTGCCATCGACTCGGCAGGACAAAGCCCCTGCAGCATATCGTCTGCAAATATAAGCTATTTTTTCGGGACTTACACAGGAAATGGACAGTTCGCCGGACAGATGAATGCATCCGTATCCGGAGAATACGTGAAAATATCATATGAGGAACAGGACAGGGCTCTCCACGCCTTCAAACCGCTTGCCTACAGAACCATTCCCCTTAATGAAAACATGCTGCGCAACGAACTCCTTGACCGTTTTTCAGCCAGCGGGGAAGTCAGCGATCCCATAAGGCAACCATTTACATACCCCTGCGTAACGGATTTTATAAGATCGCTCGGAACAAAGGAGATAGACCTGAATATGAGTGGAAAGGTTCACATTACAAAAGCGTTGATTTATATCCAGAACGAAAGCGAGGTCAGAGAACTTGAGTATGTGCTGGTTTATCAATGACGATGATGCCTTCATGGAGCCTCACAACGACATAATATCAACGGCCCTGGTGGTAATAGGATTTGTTGTGTTTGCTGCCATTGTTTCAGAAGCATACCTCACCTTCGATGAGAACTCATTCGCCCTTGATAACTACAGACAGGCTTCCATGATAGCAAAGGATATAGCAGAATATCCCGGAATACAGGGAAGCCGCACAGACCTTATTTCCGCCGAGGCCCTGGACATGATCAGTGTTCCGGCAAAGGACCGGGAAATGCATGAAATGTTCTTCCACAGGTTTTCCGGAAATGTTGATTTTTATGTTGAGATCAACACCAATGACAAAGAACACCAGTGGATGATCAGGCGTGATCGCAGCAATGATCCGGAAAGGGACATCATTGCAGCCTCGGTGCCCGTTGTCATCGAGCTTGGAAGCGGTGCCTGTTGTGTTCCTGGCACCCTTACTGTAAGGATATGGAAGAACAGATGGATATGAAGATAAGGAGGAAGAACGATATGAAGTCCCTGCAGGATGAAAGAGCATTCTCGTCAACCCTTGATTCAATCTTTTTCCTCATACTTATCTCAATA
>JAFGCK010000076.1 GCA_016932675.1 Methanosarcinaceae archaeon
ACAACAATGACCGCAGGCTCGCCTGTCAGGTCCTCGTCGCCGGGATCTGCGTCCTGGTCCCCATCTTCCTCATCCAGTATGAAAAGACCATCTGAATTACTTTCATCAGGTATGAATGGGAGATCGTCAATAATATCTTTCCATTTATCTGTTCCAATTTGTAGGATGTGGACGTCGTAAACCGTTACATACGTAACACTTATACTTGAGAATAAAAGTCCTATTACCCCTATAAGTAACAGGTTTTTGCTTAAAAGGACAAGCGGATCTACCTGTGACACACGAACGGACACTTTTTCTTCCAAGTCATCAACAATTATGTTCTCAACATTAATGTTATCGTATGCTGTGCGTAATCTTTCCCGGAGGTCCGGATACTTCTCCTCAATCTGTATAATAGTGGCAGTTTTTTTGTCCCTTATATGCAGCAGCAATGTCAGTATGAGGGAAAAGAAAGCTGCAATTATTGTTATTATAAAATTTTCAAAAGGGATGTTAATGCCTGCAAGATTATAATTAGTACCAATGTAGACATCGAACCCATCAACGAGAGGTAAGATCTGGTCAATGCTCAACAAGAGCATGAGGGTGTATGCTAGAACCATTATTATGAGGAAATCCAGCAGCTTATAGATCCTGCGGTATCTTTTCAGGGCTGATTCCTGCTTTCTGATAAATTCTCTTACATCCATTGCGGCACCGGTATGATGTGGTTCAATCTCTGGTAATATCTGCTTTGAACATCGGGTACGAACCCAGTATCTTCAGCATCCCGACTTTAGACTCTATATTATATAGAGCATCTTTTATAATATCATCGCTTATATTCCCTTCGAAGTCGATGTAGAACACATAATCCCCAAGTGCACGCTTCGAAGGCCTGGACTCGATCTTGGTGAGGTTGATCTTCTTATGAGCGAATTCCCCCAGTATCTCATAAAGGGCACCGGGACGATCACGGTCAAGATAAATGATCAGTGACGTCTTAAAGGGATGCTTTCTACCGGTCTTAGCTGCCTGTCCATAGTCAGCTGAAGAACCTGAAGATGTCATGATCAGAAAACGCGTATGGTTCTGTTCCCTGTCCTGTATGTTGGGGATGAGTATATTGAGACCGTACATCTGTGCTGATTCCCGGGAGGCGATCGCAGCCATCTCCTCGAATTCGGTTGCCAGTCTTGCTGCGTGGGAAGTGCTTCCAGTGGTCCGTAGCTCAATATTCCTGAAATGCTCCTTCAGGAACTGCCTGCACTGTGCAAGTCCCTGAGGATGTGAGAGTATGATCCTGATATCCTCTTTACGCCCCCTGGAAAGCAGGCAGTGTTCTATAGTTACGACCGTCTCACCGATGATGGATATATCCGATCCAAGAAGCATGTCAAGTGTGATCCCTACAGAGCCTTCAATAGAGTTTTCCACCGGAGTTATCCCTATATCAATAGAACCGTATGCAAGGGAAGTGAAAACATCCTGTATGTCATCACAGTATTCAATAACATAATTTTCTTCACTGCCAGTTTCAGCAAGCCATTGCATGGCAGCCTTCTCAGAATACGAGCCCCTGGGCCCAAGCACAGCGATTCTCATCGTGGGGAGTAGGGATTTTAAATATAAAGTAGTTTCTGGTCAGCAATTTGGATCTCTACCGGTATGTGCCTGTCATCGTGTAGATCATGATATCAACTCTGCCTTGAGAGAAGTCTTTCAACACTGTTTTCCATTCTCTTTAGACCGTTGTCTATCTCAGACGTCCTTTTCTGGATGTCCATTATCTTATCGATGATGATCTTCTTTTCCTTCTCTTCCATATTGGCGGTAATATCCGGGCCGTTCTTAAGTTCCATCACTGCAGGTTTCAGTTCATTTTCTTCCTGTTCCAGCATCGCCAGTTTGTTCTTTATCTTTTCTCTGGTGTTCTCATCGCTCATCTCCCTGAGTTTTTCCACAATTACTTTTCTTCTTTCAGGGAACTGTTCCATAGACCTGTATATCTTGTCGAGATTCTTGACCTCGATAGCCTTATCGAATATTATTTCCTCTGTCTTCACTTCGGGTATTTCCTGCTCATCGGCCACATTTGTCCTTTCCACAGGCGGCAGGCACACATAGTCCCCACTTAAAACTCTCCGGTTTGTGAAGGTTGGTGAAACTATCTCGATACCTGCCTTATGCAGTGAGTCCATGACATTCTTCCTGAAATCCGATCTTACGGTAATGATACTTTCAACGTCCCTGAGCAGTCCTCCTGCCTTGTATGTAACGGAAAAATCACCGAGTTCTGTCACATGTACGAAAGGGTTCTCAAGGCCGGTCTTCTCAGCTGCAAGCAGAAGGTTCTTTTCAATGCTCATGCGCGGGATATCGTAACCAAGGGAGACGCTTGTTGTGATAATGGTTCCCGAGGAGCGTATGGTCTTGAGCGGGAATGACATCAACGTCCGGTTAGGTATCGTTATGAGGTCCCTGTCAATGGATTGTATCTGTGTGTGCAGGAAATTAATCTCCGTGACCCTTCCGAAAGTGCTGTCCATCTCAATGAAATCCCCTAGCTGGAAAGGGTTGATAAGCCTGAGCATCACACCTGCCATGGCGTTGGCAATAAAGGTCGTAGAAGCAAATGTGATTGCTGCACCGATGATGATACCTACAAGTGACAGGAGTATGTTCTTATCTTCGGTACTGATGGGCAGGGTGAATATTGCAAGGATGATCCCGAATATCAGAACAATGAAAACTATAAGCTGCTGTACTATCTTTTCTCTGGGAAAAAGCGACCTTTTCCTGAAAAGGTATGTAAGAGCCAGAATCAGCAGTATGGTCACCGTAAGTGAAACAATACTTGCTGCATAATCATCAAGTGCCATGTTTGAAACCACCTTCCTCTTTTGAAAACAGTGATTGCCCGGAGATCCCCTGAATATCTGATCTATTTATATCTATTTCCTATATATGCTGTTCGCAGGGTTCAATACATCTTCTTATCCGGCTTATTTTCCCAGAGTTCCAGCAATTCAAGACACCTATCTCTGCTAATGTTCACTGTCCTGAGTTCGCTGTTGCTCACATCACCTTTCATAAGGTCGTAGAAATGGCTGTCATCAAACCCTATCTTTGCCACATCATCCATATCGGAGCCATAATACAGTGTTTTTATCCTTGCCCAGTAAATAGCTGCAAGGCACATAGGGCAGGGATGGGAGGTCGTATATATCTCGCACCCGGAGAGGTCGAAATTCCCGAGAACAGATGAAGCCTGCCTGATAGCAAGCACTTCTGCATGGGCTGTAGGGTCATTTGTCTTCAACACCTTATTATGCGCCCTGGAAATTATTTCTTCATCCCTGACTATGACCGCGCCGAAAGGTCCGCCATGGTTGTGTACGATCCCATGCCTGGCTTCATCTATGGCTGTTTGCATAAAATGGTTCATGCAACATTATCATTACTGATCGTTCTTAAATGAAGTGGTAAATCATCTTATGGATATCCCACTACAGGCGCAGTCATTCACAGCAGGTCTGACAGCAGTTGTCCTTTTGTTTGAGGCCATGGTACTGGCTTTCTGGTATTTTTCCTGGGGAATTGCTCCATATGCACGAACAGATAGGGAGTCTCGATGCCTGATCTCTAAGTTCCCTATGTGATATTACATTGGAAGTGGCTGTTTTTCACAACAAAGGATCTCTTAATTTTTCATCCCTATACCATAAACCTATTATCCCTTGATGCATTTCCTCTAAAAAAGGTGTAAAAATGCAGTTGAAAGTACAGCCCATTGATATCAAGGTCGGGAAGTATAAAGTGGTGATGAACACCATTGACGCGAAGGAGCTAGGGGTCTATGAAGGGGATCGTGTAAGGATAAAGGACCATGTGACCCTCACTGCTATTGTCGATTTCACAGAGGACATGATATCCCCCGGAATGATCGGACTGTACCATGAAGTGCAGGAGCAGCTTCAGCGGGAGTGGACGCAGGCCGTGGAGGTCGAGGCTGCCGAGAAGCCAAAATCAGCCCGCATAATCCGGAAAGTGATGGATGGGGTGAAGCTGGAAAGGGACGAGATCAATGAACTGGTGAAGGATATCGTTGAGGAGAACCTCAATGACATAGAGATCGCTGCTTTTTTGACTGCAACCTATATTAAAGACCTTTCAGAGGACGAAACAGAATGGCTTACAAGAGCCATGATAGATACCGGAGAGAAAATAGAGTTCAGCACCTCCCCTATAATGGACAAGCATTCGATCGGCGGGGTGCCCGGTAATAAGATCTCCCTGCTCATAGTACCCATAGTTGCTGCAAACGGCCTTCTCATCCCAAAGACCAGCTCCCGTGCGATAACAGGTGCGGGAGGAACCGCCGATCTCATGGAGGTCCTGGCACCGGTGGAATTCTCCGCTACACAGATCAAGGAGATGACCGAGAAGGTCGGCGGTGTTATCGTCTGGGGAGGTGCGACCAATATAGCACCTGCAGATGACAAGCTCATCAGGGTGGAATATCCGCTTTCCATTGACCCGCACTGCCAGCTTCTGGCTTCCATCCTGGCAAAGAAAGGTGCAGTAGGTGCACAGAAGGTAGTTATGGACATCCCGACAGGATCAGGCACGAAGATCCCTGATGTGAAGACAGGCAGGAAACTTGCACGGGATCTCATAAGTCTGGGCGAGCGTCTGGGTATGGATGTGGACTGCGCTCTTACCTATGGCTCTTCGCCGGTTGGCAGAGCTGTGGGGCCTGCGCTCGAAGTTATCGAAGCGCTTAAGGTGCTTGAGACTATGGAAGGTCCAAACAGCCTTATTGAGAAGAGCGCGATCCTTGCAGGAATGCTCCTTGAGATGGGCGGTGTGGCGCCCAGGGGGCAGGGAAGGGACCTTGCCCTTGAGACCCTGAAAAATGGTAAGGCGCTCGCTAAGATGAAGGAGATCATTAAGGTACAGGGAGGTAATCCCGATGTAACCCATAAGGATATTGCAGTAGGCGAGCATACTGCGGAAATAAAGGCTCCTGCAAATGGCTATATCATTGAGTTCTACAACAAGCGTATCGTTCAGACCGCAAGGCTGGCAGGTGCGCCAAATGATAAGGGAGCAGGCGTCCTCATTCACAAAAAACGTGGTGAGCTGGTTGAAAAGGGCCAGCCTGTACTGACGATCCACGCCGAGAAAAAAGAAAAGCTTGAAGATGCAGTTAAGTTCTGCAGGGAGTTTCCTCCGATATTCGTAGAGGGAATGCTTATTGAAAAGGTGGCAGACCTGAGGGAGATCTGATACTGCCTTTCATTGATACTGATGACCTGGTGCACAAATGAAAAGAATAGTTATTCTAAGGCTTGGCCATCGCCCTGTGCGTGACAAGAGGATCACAACTCATGTGGGACTCACCGCCAGGGCCTTTGGGGCTGAAGGGATGTTGCTTGCATCAGATGATGCCAGGCTGACCGAGAATATCCTTGATGTCGCAAAAAGATGGGGCGGGGATTTCTATGTCAGGAACAATATCAACTGGAAATCCGAGATCCGAAAGTGGAAAGAAGATGGTGGAAAGGTGTGTCACCTGTCCATGTACGGTGTAAACCTGCCGGACGTGGTTTTGGATATCAGTGAATGTGAGGATCTTATGGTCGTCGTGGGTGCTGAAAAGGTTCCCTTTGAGATATATGAGCTTGCTGACTGGAACGTTGCTGTAGGTAACCAGCCTCATTCAGAGGTTGCTGCAGTTGCTGTGACACTGGACCGGATAGCCAGTACCGATCCTCTGAAAAAGGAATTCTGTGGTGGTGAGCTCAGTATCGTGCCAATGGAACGCGGGAAAAGGGTCATTGATAACAGGCATTAATGATCTTTGATCACCTGCCGGGAAAATAGCATCCTGATGGATCAATATGGATGTTCACTCTTTTTTTACCGCGGGTCTCCTGTAGATGCCCTTTCTTTCGTAGTCGCCGTAACCTCTGTGCTTTGGCTTTTCTTTCAGTTTTGACTGCTCTTCAAGCATCTCTTCCAGCTCGTCATCGGTCAGCTTGTCATTTTCTGGCATGCTGCCCCGGTCAAAGTGCCTTTATGAAGGGATTATGGTCAATGAACTCCACATCAAGTCCCAGCCTGTCCTCCAGCCTTGGACATAGTTCTTCCATTCCCGGATTCTCTGTTGCATAATGCGTTGCATCGACAAGCAGTATATCTTCCCAGGAGCGTATTATATCGTGTCTGAGCTCGGCGGAAACATAGGCATCTGCATTATGCTCCTTTGCAACTTTAAGGAACTCACTCTTAAAACCGCTTCCCCCAAAGACCATGACCTTACTGATCTCTTCCTTTTTGCCGGTGAAGAGAACATGGGTATCAAGGCTTTTTGCAACATGGTTTGCAAAGGTACCGGCTGAGCAGGGACTTATTGTTCCTATTCTGCCAATATCGATTTCTTCGATATCTGAAAGGCCAATTCTTCTTGCCAGTACATCGTTGATGCCGCCTTCTGCCCTGTCATAGTTGGTATGCATGGAGTAAAGGGAGATACCGTTGTCCAGCGCGATCTTCAGTGTATCTGCAAGGGGCCTGCTTATACTGTTCACTGCGTGGAATATGAGCGGGTGATGCGTGACCAGCAGGTCTGCCCCTATCTCGGAGGCTCTTTTAAGCACATATTCCGTGGGGTCAAGGGCAACTGCAATTTTGCGTACATCATTTTCAAGATCGAGGTTAAGTCCGATCCTGCCTGTATCGAAATCTTCTGCAAGTTCGGGAGGGGCGATTTCTTCAAGGGTGGATACTACATCTGAAAGCTTCATAAATGACGGATGATTTTCAAGAGATTTTAATTTGTCGCAGAAGATGATCAGACAGAGGATATCTGATCATAGTCCAGTTTAAAGTCTGCTCTTTTTTATTAAAGCCGGTATCTTCCGGATCTTTTTCAAGAAGAACGGATCTGCATCGATCCCACGTATGACCGAATGGTGTATGATCGGAAAAGGAGTTTTAGAAGCTAATCAGACATAATCAAATAAATATAA
>JAFGCK010000077.1 GCA_016932675.1 Methanosarcinaceae archaeon
AATTGAGAAAAAAATATGGGGCAGCGGTATCCGCACATGGGACGAGTTCATCGACAAAAAGACTGAGGTTCCTATCTCAAGGTCGCGCATGGGACTGATCCTTCCCGTAATCGAGGAATCAAAGGAACGTCTTGCATGCCATGACTTTGAGTTCTTTGCCAGGTCTCTGCCCGGTTCTGAACACTGGCGTGCGTTCAGAATGTTCTCGGACAAGGCGGCCTATGTGGACATTGAGACGACCGGCCTGTCTGCAGGCAGCTCCCACATCACTGTTGTCGGCATATATGACGGGAAGAATGCCAGGACTTTCATACGTGGCATAGACCTGGATGACATAGTTGAGGAATTCGAAAAATACGAATACCTTGTCACTTTCAACGGTGCCAGGTTTGATCTTCCTTTCATCAAGCGGGAGTTCCCGCAAGTCGATCTTGACAAGCTGCACGCAGATCTGATGTATCCCCTCAGGCGTATCTGCCTCACCGGCGGCCTTAAGAAAATAGAGCTTGAACTGGGCATATCCAGGAAAGAGGAAGTTGCAGGCATCTCCGGTTTTGATGCGGTGCGCCTGTGGCAGCAGTACAAAAAGGGTGACCAGGAAGCTCTTGAACTGTTACTCGAATATAACAGGGCAGATACGATGAATCTAAAGACCATAATGGAGATGAACCTTCCCAGGTTCATAGAACAAAAGTTCTCCAAATGCATCTGATATGGTTCCTGACCTGAGCAAGATCCCGGATTCACCTGGCGTATATCTGATGAAAGACAACGCAGGGGACGTCGTCTACGTAGGAAAGGCTATATCCCTTATCAAAAGGGTACGTTCCTATTTTCAATCATCTGCGAAACAGACCCCAAAGACGCGTGTGCTGGTCAGGCAGATCGATGATATTGAGTTCATAGTGACCGGCAGCGAGATCGATGCGCTGGTCCTTGAGGCCAACCTCATCAAGAAGTACAGACCCAGGTACAACGTTCGCCTCAAGGACGACAAACGCTATCCTTATGTGAAGGTCACGATCAATGAGAAGTTCCCCCGCATATTCCTGACCCGCAGGAGGCTCATGGATGATGCGCTCTATTTTGGGCCCTATACGAACACAGGGGCGATCCGTAGCACACTGGAAATGATATCAAAGCTATTCCTGCTGCGCCAGTGCAAAAAAACCATTGTCCCCGGTAAAACCCGGCCATGCCTCAACTACCATATAAAGCGTTGCATGGCGCCATGCAAGGGTTCTGTGGATGAGGCGGAATATAAAAAGAGGGTCATGGAAGCGGTCCGCTTCCTGAAAGGCGACACTGCAGGTCTGCTGAAGGAGCTGGAGGACAAGATGCACACTCTTTCAGCAAGCCAGGAATATGAGGCAGCAGCCCAGGTAAGGGATAATATCGTGGGCTTACGATGCCTTACTGAGCAGCAGATAGCAACTTCAGGTGTAGAGGACAGGGATGTGATCGCTGCAGTGGCAGACGCATCCACCGTGTATTTGCAGGTATTCTACATACGCGATGGTAGCATGGTCGGCAAAGCCGATTTCAGCATGGTCGATCCGGAAGGGCCTGCTGATGTGCCTGCCGTACTTGCGGCATTCATAAAGCAGTATTACCAGGACTCCCCCATTCCTCCGGAGATCCTGGTGCAGTATGAGATACCTGAAAAAGAACTGATAACCGGATGGCTTGTTCAGAGCTCAGGCCGGGAGGTAAGGATACAGGTCCCTTTCAGGGCTGAGAAGAAAAAGATCATGGATATGTGCATCCGTAATGCTGAGATGGCAATGAGGATCGCGAAGATGGAGAAGGGGCCTTCCGTATCATCCAGAACAGCTCTCAGCGAATTGAAAGAGGTGCTGTCCCTTGAAAATTTGCCGCAGTATATCGAAGGCTTTGATATATCAAATATATCGGGGACCAATGCTGTAGGGTCGGTGGTCGTCTTTGAGAATGGATCGCCGGCCAACAGCAGGTACCGGCAGCATAACATACGCACGGTACGAGGGATCGATGACTTCGCAATGATGGCCGAGGTGGTGGATCGCAGATACTCACGCCTTCTGAAGGAGAATGGACCTTTGCCTGATCTCATACTGGTCGATGGTGGTCCCGGGCAGGTAGGAGCAGCCAGATCAGCCCTGGATTCCCTGGGACTTGACATCCCTTTGATCGGTCTGGCAAAGCGTTTTGAGCATATCATCACTACCAAAAAGGGTCCTGAAGAGGTGATAGTCCTTCCGGAAAGTTCTCCTGCCCTGAAGCTACTTATGAGAATAAGGGATGAAGCCCATCGTTTTGCAGTGACTTCCCACCGTCGCAGGAGGTCTGCAAGCCTTACTCATTCCCAGCTTGATGGCATACCCGGAATAGGCCCTGTCAAAAAGAGACTTCTGATCGAGCATTTTGGTTCTGTGGAAAATATGAGGTCTGCATCTTTTGAGGAACTGATGGAGGTAAAAGGTGTCAGCAAAAAGATCGCAGAACTGATCTATGAACAGCTTGGCGGTAAAACAAACGCGCACGCCGATGGTGGCTAAGTTAAAATATATTGGATTCATACTATATATCGATAATGGATTTTAGTATATTCCGGCTTTCAAGGGTGAGTTAAAATGGGTAATGAACTGGACTTCTACGGGCACATCAGGACTCCTGATGTAAGGTTGCTTTACGACATGAAAGAGGTCCTCTATGACAGGGAATGGCTGGCTCAGGCCGAGAACATGGAACTCTACTATATGTACAGGGATCTGTACAGGAGCGTTCCTGATCATGAGACTATAAAGGAACACGATCTCAGGTATGATATTACGGTGATCCCGCCTAAAATGCTGGGAAGGGAATACATAAAGACCGCAGGTCACTATCACCCCTTTGTTCCCGGGACCAGCCTGTCGTATACAGAGGTTTACCAGGTACTTGAAGGAAAGGCCACTTACCTGCTGCAGAAAAAGGAAGGTGAGATGATAACGGACGTAATTGTCTATAATGCAGATAAAGGGGATTGTGTCCTGATCCCTCCGGGTTATGGTCATATCACTATCAATGCGACTGGGGAGACCCTCAAAATGGCAAACTGGGTGGCCAGGGCTTTCTCATCGGTATATGAGCCTATAAAAGACATGTCAGGTGCCGCATACTATCTTCTGGTGGATGGCTTTGTAACAAATCCTGATTACTCCTCAGTTCCGCCTATACGCTCCATGGAGACAAGGAATTATCCTGAACTGGGTCTTTTGAGTGGAAGGGACATGTACGAACTTGTAAATGATATTGGCAAGCTTGGGTTTCTGACAAGGCCGCAGGATTATACCGACATTTTTGAAAAGGCAGTTGTCTGAAAGTAACGTTTTTATTGTGTGAACCTATAAGTGACTGGAAGTTACTAAAAATGGTAGAGGTATATTGTTGCTAAATAACAGCCCAATCCAGTTCGCATCTGCCAGGATAGAGGATCTGATGTTCAGGACGTCCTTCGATCCGGGGACCATGGAGGGGTGCGTCATAGTAAACCTTTCCCTGATCAACAAAGAGGATTTTGAAGATGTTCTCAAGATCTTCAGCCTTGCCATCAACAGTGGTCTTGCTGTAAGTCCCCTGTTGAAGGTGATCCATGAAGGTGATCATATAGGGGACAGGGTCATAGGAAAGGGAGAGGTAGGCTTTGCAACAGTGTGCAGTATTACAATCGATGGAATTCTCCTCAAGGCAGGCGTGATGGTCAAACCAAGGTTTGGAGGTCTTGTGGAAATACGGGAGGGTGTGCCTGTTCGTTTTACCGATGTCCTGACATATCAAAGCACGACAATAGACCCCCTGGAAGTGCTGATGTCCCAGGAACTGACATCCGTTATGCAGATGCTAAGGACCGGCACAGGTAAGATCCTTGCAAATCTGAGAGAAGCGCCCATGGTGGCAAGAGATGCCATAGACAGCACGCTCTCGGACATGGTCGATGCAGGCATCACCGGGATCCTCGAAGTAGGCGAACCCAATACAAGGATACTGGATGTACCCGTTGAAAGGGACCACCTGGGAATTGTCGTTATCGGTGGCACGAACCCCATGGCACTGGTCCAGGAACATGGCATTCCCATCAGGACGAATGCAATGTCCACCCTGATGGACATCAAAGAATTGAAGCACATCAACGAACTGTAGAATCAGTTTTCGGGTCTATGCCTGGACCAGTTATCTGTGATGCTATTATCGAGTTGAGCTTCTCTATGAACTCTTCTTTTTTACCAAAGGGAACCGTAGCTCCGGCTGCAATGTCATGCCCGCCTCCTGCTCCTCCTATCTCCCGGCAGACCTGACTTATGGCCTCTGAAAGGTTAAGTCCCCTGTTGACAAGTTCCTGGGTGCCTCTTGCAGAGACCTTATGCCCGTCTTCCTTATCCGCGAATGCTACGATCGGAAGATGGCGGTTATTTGATGCGTGGCTCATCCCTGCAACGATACCGACGATAGTTTCCGGTATGCTGCTGCCCGCATCAAAGAACTGCAGGTGCGATAGTTCGATGACTCCCTTATCCTTCACGAAGTTCAGCCCCTCGACCAGGTTCCTGCGGTGCTCATACAGCAGCCTGCGCGCATCCTCATATGCTTCTTCACGGTCTCCCATACAGACATCCATGCCTGTCCCTGCCTGCATATATCGCCCTGTAGCGTTCAGAAGGGTGGCATACTCGCTTGCATCTCTCATCTCCGTACCTTCACTTTCCTGAAGCAGAAGGTAGCATTCACTCACGAGGCGGTTGATGTTGTATGAAGAGATGCCCTTCTGGACCGAGTACTGCAGAAGTGATGATGTGACCCTTACCTTTTCCTCCTCTGTCAGGTCTATCCACCTTCTCCATTTCTCATCGTTTGATGAGCGCAGTCCAATCCTGTGGAGGAAATCCACGCATGCATCCTCGTTGCCGGAAAGTCCCGGCAGGTAGGGGTCAGAGGAGAACTGCAGCATCTTGAAGACCGGTCTTGTCTGTTTCCCGTAGAGTGAGATATCGGTCTTTGGGATTATGAAGGATGGGTTGCCCTCAAGTATCTCCCGGTTCAGACTTACGAGTTTTCCGTACTTACGGTACTGCATATCTCCAACGCATCCGACTATTGCCAGATCGGCCAGGTCTCTGTTGTTCCCGAGCTGGTTGGCAAGTATGAATGTCGTTCCCGATCCGCTGATCTCAAAGGAGCCGTTGGCTCCGAAAAGGTGGGGATTAAGGTGAAGGTCCATGTCTCCCTGGGGGCGATGGTGGTCCGAGACTATCGCATTGAGCCCGTAACCTGTAATATGTCCTATCTGCCCACTGCCAAGGTCGGTGAATATTGTAAGTTCCGGATTGGTGTCTGCCAGGTCCCTGACTATGGTTTCGTCGAGCTGCTTCACAAACAGCATCTCATACCCTATGCCGGCCCTCTCAAGGGCCTTTGCTATGATGGCTCCCGAACTGATCCCGTCTGCATCGATGTGGGATACAAGCTGTATCTCTTTGTGCTTTTTGATCTCTTCTGCACATCTTGCGGCACGCCGGGCCATCTGTATCATGGTTTCAGACATATTTCCCTCATGAGATTATTCTTGACATTTTCTTCCATCCATCCGGGTCAATGATATACCTGTTTGCTTTTCTCTCAATCCTGCAGAAATCCTGTATCTCGTCCACTGTGAACTTTGTCCTGCCATCTTCATGGAACCTGTCCCGCAGCACATCCCAGGGTATCATGTATGCTTCCCTGGGACGCCCTGCCCCCATTTTAAGTTCGATCGCAAGGAAACCAGTTCTTCCTGACATTATCAGGTAATCCGATATACGGTCTATCTGGTGGGTCCCCCTCTTGTCGGTCGTGAAATGCTGTGTGAAATAGAGTGCCTTTGCCCCCTTGTCCACCGAGATGCTCTTACATTCTATCCCCAGGTAATAGTCGGGGTTCAGTGAATCCACAAGTACGTCAAGGAACTGTGGTGTGAACCTGTGTTGTTTCAGGCGATGTGCAATGCCTTTTATACTCATCTCTTCAAAATATGTGTTAAAAGATTGCACAAGTGTCCTTTCGAACTCTGTCATGAGATACCCGCGTTTTTTGAAATAACATTCACTTTATATTATTAAAAATGCTTCATCTTCTGCGTTAAGTTGATGTACTTTTTGTTCAATTACTCCATGATGAACAAAAAAGAACTTGAAATTATATCTTCAGTGGGTTCAGTTCTCATTCTGACGGTATTCTTTATATTGGTGCACCAGTCAATGCAGGATATGCCGCAATACCAGCCATACGGTTTTGTTGCCGCACTTGTGGTCTTTATAATCATTACTTCAGCGATTGGCCTGAAGATCAACCAGATGGACTGATAGGTGGTCTATATGGTGGTTATCACAGAATACCTGGAATTTGATACAAATGGCAATACTGATGTGATCGATCTGACTCCGGAAGTATCCGATATTGTCACTTCATCGGGTGTCAGGAACGGAATTGTCATGATATTTGTTCCAGGTTCCACTGCTGCGATAACCACTATTGAATATGAGCCCGGCCTGGTGTCAGACCTGCAGGAGGCACTTGAAAGGCTTGTGCCACAGGGCATCAATTACAGGCACAATGAAAGGTGGCATGATGGGAACGGGCATTCTCACATCAGGGCATCACTGCTTGGCCCGGGTGAGTCCTTCCCCCTGGTCAATGGGAGCATTCAGCTTGGAACATGGCAGCAGATAATTTTTGTAGACCTGGATAATCGTGCACGTTCCAGAAAAGTGCTTGTCCAGATATATGGTGAATGAAAATTAAAAAAGATTTCAGGACCCCAATTATGTAAATTGGGATCCTTCTTTGTCCTAGTTGTTCTGCTTTACAAGGAACTTCACAAAGTCAGGACTAAGTCTGGTCTCTCTGATCATCCGGTCCTCTATCTCATCTTCTGAAAGTCCTTCCGCTCTGTACTGGTCGATACGGTCATAGACACTCTGTGATACTTCAGAGTATTCGTTAATGTCTTTCCTATGCCCCCATACATCGCCTTCCAGAAGGTCGATCCCCTGCATCTCAAGATACATCTTTGCAGAATTTGAGATAGTTCTCTTGTACGAACTCGGGATGTGAAGTGCTTTTACGCCCGGGCATTTCATTACCAGGGAAAAGATATCGGTGTTTGAGGGTCTGAATGCAAGGTGCACTATCTCCTCGTTTGGCCCAAGTGTGTTGATCTCTTCTTTTGAACTTACGACTCTTATTTTCATCTAAAATCTCCATTTATTACTTTTCTGTTTATAAATTTAAAACCCGGACACAGCACTTTATACTGTGATAATTTACTGTATATACAAAGTTTTATTTAAAGGTAACTCAAAATCCAGGATCATACCAATGATATACATCGCTTAAATCGCACAATGCCTGCTTTTTTCAAAAAGTTGCAGCCAGAATCAAATTTAGGGTATATCCCTATAAGAGAGCAAGAGATATTCCCGACAGGATGAATAATGTCCTGCCTGCTATTTTCAATTTAAGGCCAAAGCTTTTTAATGCTTCGGTCCGCATAATTTTGTTCCTGCCCTTTATAATTTAAACAAAAAATAAAAATTTTGCATACTTTTTATGTACATTATATGGGTTTTGTATATCACTCATGTACAATTCATTAAATGTGTATCTTTATAAGATCATTTATTAGTGAACTTTTTACTGCAGATCCAAATGTAAATCTATAAATAAATAGCTTTCCTTCATTATTTCTTGCATGGCACTAATGTTCCCCAAATTAAGGATGAAGAAAGATATCAGTTTCATATATCTTCTATTTGGTGTTATACTGACCTATTTTTCAAGCTATCTGCCTGACCTGACAGGTGTCGTAGGTATCGAAGGAACAAGGATAAGCTCGATTGCGGCTTTTGGATCCCTCAATGGGATGATCTACGGGCCTTTATGGGGTGCTGTCATTTCAGGTACCGGTATGTTCCTTCATGAGATTAACAAAGCCGGTTACCTCAGCAAGAGTACTTTTGATATGCTCTCCCCGTTTTTGATAATGCTTTCTTCGGTGGTGGCAGGCTTGATGGTTAACAGGAACCACAAGGCTGCTTTAACCATCTTTGGATCCCTTATATTTGCGTGGTACCTTTTTGAACTGGGCAGGAATGTGTTTTTTTATCCCTGGTTCCACATAGTCGTACTCGTAGCTTTCCTGATCTTTGAAAAGAACAGCATATATTCCATCCATTCCAGGACCTATGTTTTCATCTCCCTTTTCTTTGCGGCTTTGATCGGTGTACTGTCAGACCATATGGCCGGCAGCATTCTCTATTCCCATGTGATCGAGCTGGGTGCTGAAGAGTTCAGGTCAGTGATCTTCCTGTATCCACTTGAACGTTTGATCCTGGCCCTGGGTGCTACGTTCGTCGCATTCTTCTTCTTTTCCATAATCAAGGAAATAATCCTGTCATCGGAAGATCTTGAAGATGAATTTAGCAGGCTGAAGTCCCAGGATATAGATGATTATCTGTACAATGATGTCATACCAATAATAGAGAATAAGAATAAGGATTAACTGGTAACTTATGACCTAAAGGCGGTGACGTTCGATCCTGTCCTTGATACTGTATATGTTTTGTGAGAATATATGGTCCCTTTCTGTCAGGGTAAGTATCTCATCGTTCCTTGTGGCTACGTCGCACATACAGGGGATCCTTGCTATCACATCTATTCCAAACCTTTTTTCCTCTGATGGTTGCAGGGTATTGTCATGGCACATGTTGTCGATGATGACACAGTGCTTTTTCAGTGGGGTGTATATGCCTCCGATGATCTGTTCGGTGCAGCTGTTGCATGCGATCGAGGAATTATGTACTATCAACACCATATCAGAAGCAGCAACTGCATTGATCGACTCGTATTCAACCCCGGGGCTGGTATCAAAGATCAGTATGTCAATGTTTTTTTTGTCAAGCTCTTTTTTTGCACTGATGAGGTTCTTCAGTGCACTGGACTGCCAGTTGCGGTCCTTTCGCACAATCTCTCTGATCTCGCTGATATCCGGGTTCGAACAACCTATAAAGAACTTACCTTTAGTCCCGAACTCTTCGCTGACATCATGTATAGTATCTTTTATCCCTCTCTTTCCGGAGAGCATGTCATTCACCCAGAAAAGCGCCTCCGGTTTGAAAATACTGAAGAGTGAAGGTCCCCTTATATCAATGTCCAGAAGGCATACATTTTTACCTTCAAGCGCATAGGCTCCCGCAAGGTTGACCGCAATGCAGGTCTTTCCAGTCCCTCCCTTTGATGAATGTACTGCCAATGCAAAAGTCATATCTTACTAACACTCCTGTGATCAGTATCCTCGTATCGTCCCCAATGATATTGTTCTTTCTTAAGCTGCGAATCCATTATTCCATAAAAGAACTTATATCTCATCTTTCATTGATCTGGAAATAGACTTTCCTGCCTTCCCTGTACTTATTAACATGCTCCATCCTTACAAGCTGGTTCAGATAGCTGCTTTCCACGGCCCTTTCCTTGGAAGTGAGCTCCGCCACTTCCTCCGCGGTTGCAGGCCCTATCTCCAGGAGTGTCGTCGCTGTGGTGCGTAAATGGTCCGGCAGGGAGAGCAGAGTAATGATATCCAGCGAATCTGCTATATTTCCTTTTTTTGATGGGTCAAAAACCATCTCTTTTTTTCCGGTCAGCAACCTGTCGAGCTTACTGTTAATCTCCTGCAGCTCAGCAAGTATCTCTTCAAGAAGTTCATCTTCTGGCATTCAGTCTCCATTTGTTCGGGTTGATGGTCCGGGAGCAAAACAGGCAAATGCACTATTTGCTCTCTCATGTCTATTACTTTTATTGGAATTAAGTATTTTTATCCTCTACTATGCAATGGTCTGGACATGTACACACCGTCCCGTTCATAGCCAAGCCTGCGGTAATACTCTCTTACTCCTATACCGCTCATTATGGCCATTCTGGCATAACCGGCATCATGCGCAATTTCTTCGGCACGTGCTAAGAGCTCAGATCCATAGCCACGATGCTGCCAGTCGTTACTTCCGGCTTTATCGCCCACGGACACCATTGTACCGTATACGTGCAATTCCCTTACCAGGGCAGCATCTTCCAGTTCCTTTCTATGGGGTGCATCAGGGAATCTGAGCCTTATGAATCCGATCAGTATATCCTGAACCCTGTCCTCGAATGCGATGAAGTGTTCCTTCCCGCCGCAGCAATCGTAACTTATGACCTTGAGCTCAATGTTCTCTATATCAGGTTCTTTTCCCTGCAGTATGTTATGCCCCACTTCGCGGCACCGGATGCAACGGCATCTGCCCCCTTGCTGGCCTAGCCTGTTCTGCGCAAGCTGCCGGATATTGCTCTTTTTGACACCATCCAGTATCTGCTGGGCAGGTATGTCCCGCTGGATACGCTGCAGGCGCACCCATTCAGGTACAAAGGACTTGATCTCCGCAAGAAGCCCTGCAGCCTCCTCATCTTTCATTGCCTGATATTCCCCCCGTGCCCACATCCTGTGAAGCTCTGTGCCTTCTGTTACAAGTGTGGGGTATATCTTCAGGTAATCCGGTTTGAATCCGGGATCTTCGAACAGTCTCTTGAAATTCCTTATCTCCCTTTCCCTGTCCATGCCGGGAAGTCCAGGCATCATATGAAAGCCCACTTTCAGGCCGCTGTCCCTGAGAATACGGTTGGACTCCATGCTGTCCGCCACAGTGTGTCCTCTTCTCATCCTGGACAGCACGAAATCATAGGTGCTCTGGACCCCGATCTCCACCTTGGTGGCACCGAGTTCAAGCATCCTGTCCACATGCCAGGCCGATGTCCAGTCAGGCCTTGTCTCAAAGGTGATGCCTGTGTTCCTTACCTCTGCTGTCTCATTTGCCTGCTGCACATCTTCCAGGGTCACATAGGGTACTTCCTTTCCTATGGTCTTTGCCTTCCGGCGCCACTGCGTACCATAAAAGTCGTTCATGGCTTCAAGGCAGCGTTTGGTGTACCATTCCTGGTAATCTATCGACCTGGCAGAGAAAGTGCCTCCCATCACAATGAGTTCGGCCTTTTTTACCTCGTGTCCTATCTGCCTGAGCTGCTCCAGCCTGCCCGTGACTATCCTGTAGGGGTCGTAATCATACTGTATAGCGCGCATCGTGGAAGGTTCCCTGCCCATATAGCTTTGCGGTGATTTGAACTCAGAGGCCGGCCCTCCCGGGCAGGGTATGCATATCCCGTGGGGGCAGGGAGCAGGTGATGTCATGGCTGCAATGACTGCCACTCCTGAGATGGTGCGGACCGGTTTGCGGCGCAGCAGGTCCCTTACCTTTTCCTCCTCCTCCTTATTTCCGGACATGATGATGTCAGCGTTCCTGGGAAGACAGGAAAGCCTGTATTTCCTGGCAAGCTTCTTCTTTGCCTCATTAAGCTGCCGGACATCGGTGATCTCCTTTTCCATCACCATCTCAAGTATTTCCCTGCATGCACTGGAAAGTTCCGGATCGGGGTTTTCTTTTGCTGTCATATACACTGAAGAATACATTCTCATTTTTGATATGGCCTCACATGCGGTCAGTCCTGGCAGAAACGGGCTACAAGTGCTTCGAGTTGTATCCTTTCGTTGGCTGCCTCTGTCATGCAGAGGTCTGCATCTGCTATCCTGATGACCCATTGCGCAATGACAGTGTCGCTCCCGTTGGATGAGACTGCCATCTGGTGCAGTTGCAGGAGTATCTCCTGTCCGGACATGCCATCTTCCAGTATCAGGTCATCAATGGCTTTTCTTGCCTCTGTTATATCCTTTGATATGGCTGCATCGAAAAGACGGGAAACGTTTGCGGACTGTTCCAGAAGCGTGGAATCATAAATCTCCTGTGCGCCTATCTTTGCGTTCCCGGCTTTGACAGCTGCAAGCTGCAGCGTATGCAGTGCCTTTGCAATGTTCCCCTTTGCGTGATAGCCTAGCGCATCAACGCCGTCATCTGTAATGTCCACTCCTTCTTTATTTGCAACATCCCTGATCAGTTTTGCAAGCCTGTCCTCAGACACATGCATGAAGAACAGTTGCAGGCCTCTTGAACGCAGGGGTGCGATAAGTTTCGATGGCTGCGTGGTGGAGAGGATGAACCTGCAGGTCGCAGTGTATTTCTCCATTATCCTTCTGAGCGCATGCTGGGCATCGGAGCTGAGAGACTCTGCATTATCGATGAAAATAAGCTTGTAGTCCGCATCCAGGGGCCCCATGCTTGCGTACTCGTTGATCACTTCCTTGAAGATGGAGATCACGCTCTTGTTGATCTTCTGGGGGTCGTCTGTACCTATGATGCGCGTGAACCTTTTGTCCCTCACAATGTAGCGTTTGCCCTGTTCAAAGAAGTCAGAAGCATTGAAATACGTAAAGTTACGCTGGAAATCCTCTCCATAGATCTCATTTGCCATGGCAAAGGCCGCAGAGGATTTCCCGGTGTTCTCAGGTCCGTAAAGGACAAGGTGAGGAAGGTTCTTCGAGGCTATGAGTTTTCTCATCATGTCGACGGATCGTTCATTACCCTGAATATCGTCAAGTTTTGAGGGCCTGTATTTGACAGTCCAGATATCTCTCATTTCCTCACCATTGCATTACTTATTCATAATCTTTGTCAGACCTTTTTTCCAGAATCTCATGGATCACCTTCCCATATACAGGCCTTGCGATCAGTATGCCTATCATGACACCCACAATTGTTGTGATCGCGAATCCCTTGAGGGCTCCAAAGCCCATCACAACAAGAGGTGACATTGCTATGATAGTTGTCGTGGCAGCGGCAAATATTATACTGAATGCCTTTGTGATCCTGGAAAGATATACCTTTTTTGGAGGAAGTTTACCCTCGTAGAGCACTTCATCGGTAATTATGACCAGGTGGTCTATACCGGTGCCTATGGCTGCGATGATCCCCGCGATACTTGGCAGGTCGAGCTGCCAGCCGATGGCACCCGCAAAACCAAGGATCATGATCACCTCTGAGATGGAGGTTCCTACCATGGGTATGAGTATCTCCGGTTTATTGTAGCGCCGGTAAATCACAAATGCCACAGCAAACAGTGCAAACAGCCCGGCAATGCTTGCCTGGCTCTTGAACTGCTCACCAAGGGATGCGTCAACTTGCCCTGATCCCATGAGTTCCACATTCACAGGCAGCGCTCCTGCGCGCAGGTGTATCTGCAGCTGTTCTGCCTGTGATCTGCTGTCCTCATCCCCGCCGGTGGAGGCCTGCCAGGCGTATATGGGGTACTGCTCAAGACTTGCAGCTGCAGAGGGGCTCAGAGGCGCACTGTAGACCACATTATCATCAAGGTACATTGTAAGGTAGTGCGACATCGGATCGGCCGTTGCTCCCGTATCAATGGCAGTTTCCTGCAATGCCTTTGCCCCTTCATCGGTAAGTGTGAAAGGTGTGTACCACTGTCCGTCATCTTCATTATAGCCCGCAATGCCGACACTCTGTATGGCATCTCCATAGAGTACATGTCTTGAATTGTTACCCTCGGTGATGATGCGTATCTCGAACTTACCTGGCTTCTCCGCGATATCCCTGGCCGTTGCAAGATCGATACCTGCAAAGTCGATGAGGATATAATCCTCTCCAACCGTCTTCACCGGGATGTCCTTGAGTCCAAGCGCGTTCAGTTTGTCGCTGAGGATCTGTTTTGTGAGGTCCCTGGTCTCTGTCCTGACGCCTTCCTTGTAGACAGGTATTCCCTGGTCGTCGGTAATTATGTTCCCTCCGACCGCGGACATGAGCTCTTTCAGTTCTTCACGGGACACGGCTGTCCTTATTTCATACTCCACGCCACCATCAACAGCAAGCGGGACCACTTCCGCTTCCAGTACCTCTGAAAGATATGCGGTTATCAGTGTTGATTCTGATGTGTACAGTACTACATTTGTAAGGTTGCCAGCGCCTGTTATTGTGGATTCACCGATTCCTAGCTGGTCCATCTGGTTATTGCTAAGCTTTGCGGGGGTGGTGAAGGTGACAGTAAGCTGTCCGTCGTTGCTGTCTATCTGCGTGATCTCCACAGTGTCTGAGATCCCGTTCCGGATGACAGTTTTGGACAGGGTTTGCGCATCGGCTTCCAGCTGTGCCACAGCCCCCTGCAATTTGAGCTGGAGCCACGAACCGCCTTCAAGGTCGAGTCCATAGTTCAGGCCGGTGTTAAACCCCTCCTCTGATGAGTACCCGGGATGGATGAAAAACACCGATGCCAGTATTGCAAGTATGAATATCATGACCCTTGTGTCTTTGAAGATGCTCTGTCCTTCTTCCTCCTCTCTCATGACTTTCGCCCCCTTGATACCTTGCTGGTGACATGCCACCTCAGGATGGATGTATTGAGCATCCATGTGTTCATGAGGTCTGCAAGCAGTCCGAATATAAGTACTATTGAGATGTCCGAGAGCAGGCTGATCTGGGACAGGGATGAACTGAGCAGGTATGAGTATGTGGATACCAGGTACATTACAACAAGTGCCGCAAGGGTTGTCGTTGTCATTGTGATGCCGGTGTGCATTGCGTTTGAAATGTTCTCCTGGGGTGTCCCTCTTCTTTTCAATACCCTTGTTGTCAGCAGTATGTCACTGTCTACGGAATAACCGATAAGCATCAACAATGCAGCGACGGTTCCAAGGGAAAGCTCGATCCCCGCCACATTCATGAAGGCTGCTGCTATCACAATATCGGAAAATGCTGACAGCACTACTGCAAAGGAAGGCACGAATGTCCTGAATATAAGGAACACTACCAGGGCCATGCCTATGAAGGATATTATGACAGCCCTGACAGCCTGTTGCTGCAGACTTGCTCCGTATACAGGCCCGATCTGTTTTATCTCAACGTCCGGGTAGCTGGATGTCACCTCTCTCACAAGCT
>JAFGCK010000078.1 GCA_016932675.1 Methanosarcinaceae archaeon
ATAAAATAGGAAGTAGGTTTTTTACAGAGCCCAAAATTTAAATATATATTTGCAAGATAACATCTAATGTGGAATTCTTGAAGTCAGATGGTGCAAAAAATATGTCCTTAAAAACACTAATTGCAATTCTATTGATTACTATGCTGGCCGTCGGGACACTGACGCCTGCCATGGCCGTCAGTTCCAAAGCGTACAGTTTTGAAGAAAATCTTGAAGTTGCAATGCCTGATGTTACCTATGAGCAGCCTTATGTGCCAGGAGAGATACTGGTAAAGTTCAACGCCGGTGTTTCTGAAGCTAATATCAATGCTATAAACTCTAAAAATGGCGCAACTGTGACCTACACCAGTCCCTATGCAGGCTTCAAGAAACTGAAGATCCCAAAGACAAAGTCCGTGGAAGAGATGGTGCAGATCTACAGCAGGAATCCTAATGTGGAATATGCAGAACCAAACTTTATCGCGTCCATATGCATGCTACCAAATGATCCATATTATAGTTACCAATGGCATCTCGACAACGACGATTATGGAGGGATCAATATGGAAGAGGCATGGGACATCTCAAACGGAACCGGGGTAACCGTGGCTGTATTGGATACTGGCGTTGCATATGAGGATGTGACACAAGGTAATAGTAATAAATACATATATAAGCAGGCTCCTGACCTTGCAGAAACTAATTTTGTACCAGGCTACGATTTCGTCAACAATGATGAACATCCAAATGATGATAACAACCATGGAACCCATGCGACAGGAACAATTGCCCAAAGTACAAATAATAATTTAGGAGTGGCCGGAGTTGCCTATAATTGCTCAATAATGCCTGTAAAAGTACTCGATAAACAAGGTAGTGGATCTCATTCTCAGATTGCAGACGGGATTTACTATGCAGCTAATAATGGTGCACAAGTAATAAGTATGAGTCTTGGAGGGCCTGATGGCAGCACAACTCTGGAAGGTGCACTTGCATATGCCTATAGTAAAGGAGTCACCATAGTTTGTGCCGCAGGTAATGCGTATGAGGATGGCAACCTGCCTTCCTATCCTGCAGCCTACGATGATTACTGTATCGCAGTTGGTGCTACACGATATGATGAAACCCGTTCCTATTATTCAAACACGGGATTCTATCTGGATATCGCAGCCCCTGGTGGGGATCTAACGGTGAACCAGAGTGGGGACCAATATATGGACGGAATACTCCAACAAACATTTGTAAATAATATATCTGATTATGACCCCACTGAGTTCCACTATTACTTCTTCCAGGGTACTTCTATGGCAACTCCGCATGTATCAGGTGTTGCAGCCTTGGTGATATCCAATGCAAAAGCCAATGGAAAAACTTTAACACCTGATGAGGTAAGGGAGGCAATTGAATCAACTGCAGAAGATCTGGGAGAAGAAGGCTGGGACGAAGAATATGGATGGGGACTGGTGGACGCTTATGCTGCAGCGAGCAGCTATGTTTTTCCTCATGGTCAGGTTTATGATGCTGAGGACCCTCTGGTGGATGGAAAGCCAACATCTGGATCATCTTATCCATTAGGGAGCAGCGTACCGTTTATAGTCCAAACAGATAATAGTGATATAGTTAATGAAGGTTTAACGTTCACAATAACTGATTCAGACAATGATGTTGTTGGAATGTGCACAGTAAATAACCTGAATGGAAACCAGACAAGAGAATTTTCTGTTATAATATCCAAAACGCGCCCAGCGGGAGAATACGAGATCTTTGAAATTGATGGTAAAGTAGACGGTGATCACTTCCAGATGGAGCAGCCCTTACCAGAATTTTCAAATCCAGTAATTCCTTTGCTTGCAGTAATTGGAATTGTGTTCATGTTTAGAAGAAAGGAGTAAGTCTGTGTATTGAATTGCTGTTCACTCCCACATTTCCAATATTTCCTTTACATGAGCATTCAAAGTAAATGGTTTATAGGCTTTAACATTTTTTTTCATCAAAGACAATTTCTTGATTTGCTTTTAGAGTTCTTTTTTACAGCAGCGAAGCAATGTGCCGCCTGCGGTGGAGCTGTTGCCTTATATCGGTTCAACCTTCAGACCACGGCCATGAGCCTGTTATTGATCGCGCTGACCGCCGGCAGGCAACCTATTCAGTGAAAGTGCCCGACAGATAGTTATCCAGGGTAAGCAGCAATACGTTTTCCTGATCTGCGATCTCATGCATCTTCTTTGTGAAACCTGATCTGCTTATAAGTGCAAAGTGCTCTTTTCTCTCCGGGAACCATTTTACGTGGGAAGATCTCTCTTTCAGGGCGAAATAAACATCTGCATTGACCTTCTGCTTCTGCCATTTGCATTCACAGAAGAGCATGTTCTTTGAATCCTGGTCCAGAGCCACAAGGTCGATCTCATAATCATTCTTTCCCTTTGGTGCACCGGGTATCTTTCCCCATTGCCTGCCGATGGACCTGAACCTGAAAGGGAGCTTATCCTGCAGATTGAGATATGTGAGAATTTCCCTGGAAACCTGTTCAAAGGTTTCCCCGAGGTAGCGGTCATAGCTTTTGTCCAGGTCCCCGATCGCGTGTGAGCTGTCGCCTGCCTCTATGGAATCCCTGTGGACCAGTACATACCTGAACCAGAAACGAAGGAACGGGTCATCGATGACATAGATAGTCTTGCGACTGGAAGATTTTTCTGCAACGGGGTGCTCTTTTCTGATAAAACCAAGCTTTATGAGGGTGTCCATATAATAGGACAGGTCCTTTGTTTCAATGAAAGCTCCGGCGGCTATCTCTCCTGCTCTTGTGGCACCCCCGGAGATGGAATACAGGATGTTCATGTACGTGGCAGGCTCTCTTAGTTCTTCGCGCAGCAGGAACTCACCTTCGGCATAGAGTACAGCTTCCCTGGAGAACATATTGTGTTCCAGGTTCTCATAAAGAGCTTTGTCAGGGTCAAAGAACCCCAGATAGAATGGGATCCCTCCTGCAGCCCCATATATCCGAAGAAGTCCTTCCGGTGTGGAGTCCGGGAAAAAACCTCTCAGGTGGCGTAAGGCCAGGGGCATGACCTGTATCTGTCCTGTCCTCCTCCCGTAAAGCGGACCTGAATGGGCAAGGGTCGTCCTTTCCATCATGGAAACGGATGATCCGCAGAGTATCAGGTGAAAGGGTCCTCCTTTGAGGATTTCATCGACAATGAGCTGGAATACCGATGGTATGGCCTCATCGGCCTGTGCCAGGTAAGAGAACTCATCGATGACAATAACGAGCTTCTGCTCACCTGTCCATCTTTTACTTATGTATTCGGACACCTCATCAAAGGTCTCAGCGGCAGGCTCCATGTCGCCGAAGAACTCCGCAGCCCTTTTCCTGAACCTCAGAGCATTCGACCGTGTTCCCCGCATATCCGCCAGAAAGAATATGTGGGGCCTGTCCTTTACAAACTGCTGGATGAGCTCTGTTTTGCCAACCCGCCGGCGTCCGTAGATAACTGTGAAAGAGGGACCTTCAGAAATGTATTCTTTTTCTAGGTATTCAAGTTCATGAACGCGGTTAATAAAATTACGGAACATAATAATTATGATTTAGTTTCGTATTATTTATAGGTTGTGGAAATGTGTCCGGGTGTAGTTCACATGTGATGAGCATGAGTTTTGACAGGACCGGAAAAGGGATCTCTATGAGTGCAGTTGGCCGTGGATCATGATTCTGCATGTCGACGGACCGTGCCGCCTGCGGCGGGGTGGGTGTACCGGCAGTTGAAGGATATCTGATTAGAATTTAAGTTTAAAAGCCTGTTCTTTTTAATTAAAGCCGGTGATCTTCCGGATCTTTTTCAGGACACGGATCTATACCGATCAACACGAATTCATGGTAATACCGGCATCTAAAACCGGCAAACGGCAAAATCTGCGTAGATCCTGTGTTAATCCGTGTCTGAAGTATTTAGGGGAGTGATCTATGTAAGACGCAGATTTACACCGATCAACACAGATTCGTAGTAATACTGGCATCTAAAACCGGCAACTTGAAAAATCCACGTAGATCCTGCGTTAATTTATGCAATACACGATAGTTCTTGAGGTCGCAGGGGAAGGGGGATACAGTGCAAGCTGTCTGGAACTTCCGGCGGCAATAAGTGAAGGCAATACTAAAGAAGAAGCTCTGGAAAACATCGGGGAAGCCATTGAGCTTGTGCTTGAAGTGACAGAGGAGCAGGCCAGGGTCTCTGGCAAGATCGCAAAGGTTGATGTTGCAAGTGCTTGAACTTCCAGTAATTTCGGGACAGAAGGCTATCAAGGCCCTGACAAAACTCGGCTTTGTAGTTGTCAGGCAAAAAGGAAGCCATGTTTTTTTGCAACGCGGACGGGAC
>JAFGCK010000079.1 GCA_016932675.1 Methanosarcinaceae archaeon
ATTTCTGAGCCTCCAAAGTAGAATATAAATACCATATAATGCATTAACATAATAATATATTTATTAATCACACACGGATGATGACTGCTATGCCAAAATATTCGATTGAAGAATTTGTAAAAAATACAGGTCAGAAAGATCTCGGTGAAGGAAAATTCGAACTGGAACATGACAGGATGCTGGAAGTTAATCTTGATGGACTCATCTGGATGAAAATGGGTGCTATGGTGGCATACCTCGGTGATGTGAAATTCACAAGGGAAGGCATGCTTGAACATGGACTCGGGAAGCTTGTGAAAAAAGCCGTGACCGGGGAAGGAGTCACTCTTAGCAAAGCAGAAGGCAGAGGAAAAGTATACCTTGCAGATGGAGGAAAGAAGATTTCCATACTCAACCTTGATAACGAATCCATCTACGTGAATGGCAATGACCTGCTGGCTTTTGAGGAAAGTATCAACTGGGACATCAGGATTATGAAGAAAGTTGCGGGAATGATTGCCGGCGGACTTTTTAACGTTAAACTGGAAGGTACGGGCATGGTTGCCATCACCACACATTATGACCCACTGACACTGAAGGTGTCACATGATATGCCGGTCTACACCGATCCAAATGCTACCGTCGCATGGTCAGGAAAACTCAAACCTGATATCAGGACCGATGTATCACTTAAGACCTTTGTGGGAAGATCGAGCGGTGAGAGCATACAGATGGCTTTCAGAGGAGAGGGTTTTGTTGTTGTCCAGCCCTATGAAGAACTGGCTTATGCCATGAACACTGCCTGATAACAGGAAGTAGAACCTTTACAGGATAAGCTCCCCTGTTATATTTTATCCTTTTGTGATACAGTCATACCTGACATCGGCTTTCACTAGTTCAGGTATGTCACCCCAGAAACCTATGAACTCATTCTGTATCACAATTGCTCCTTTTATTCCTCTAACATCCCTTACAACCTCAAAGGCCCCTGCCACAGAATCCTTACCTGGGCCAGTTGCATTCCCGAGGGCGGTTGCCGCAGAATCCGCCAGGGAGACATCATCTGAGAAGACCACCGCTGCATCGGCCATTCCAAAACTGATGGATGGCCCGACCGTGCCAGATGATGTGCATACACCGGTAATGGAATCCCGGGGTTTCATCGTGAAACCAAGGTTCTTCAGGGGCGATTCGCCTGTATAGATACCCATAACAACCGGCCGGTCATTGATTATAGCGATATCGCCTCCATTATCCACAACCGCGAAGGATGCGCCTGAATCCATCATCGCCTCCACTGCCAGAGAAGAGATCGTACCGGCAACAGCACTCATTGGCCCGATTCCCATTGTATTACCGGCTTTAACCATCCTTTTGACAATCTCAGGTGCGCGGCCCTTTAGCTCATAGGGTTCCAGGCTTGTCTGAAAGAAAGGATCAGCCGATATATACTTCTCAAGCTCGCTGCGGTGACGGATGATGGCCTCCTTGGCAGCTTCGATATGCGACTGCTCATCCGCCAGGATGGTGACTATGGTCTCTTTTAAATGGTAGCTCTCTTTCATAGAAAATAGAAAAAATGGCATTAAGCCATGCTCATCCCGGCTGCTCAGGCATGCTTGTTATTGATAAGAGCAAGGGCATTGTGAGGGCACATCTCAACACATGTGCCACACTGTATGCACTTGCTCGTGTCCACGAGAAGACTGTAGTCCTTATCCATTGAAAATACCTTTGTCGGGCACACTGATATACAGGCACCGCAATCGACACATTCATCCTCGTTCAATTCAATCGGAGTATCAAGCCTGGTGACGACCGCACCCCTGGATACCAGCGCATGCCTGATCTTTTCGAAATGCTCTTCCAGAACATCAGCAACAACCTCGCCATGCGAGCGGTCGAAATGTGCCTGGGACACGTTCAGCAGGACGCCGGTCTCAACGATCGATTCTGCAAGGATGGGTTTTGTGACGATCTCAGAGGATATATTGATCTTTACTTTCATTTCAGTGCCTCCTGGCAAACAGCTTGCTGATGTCATCACTGGTGACAATACCTATTATGTGGTCCTCGTTGTTCAGAACCGGAAGTGCAGAGACACCATGCCTGTCAAGACGCCTGGCAACCACATCAACACGCTCGTCAGCCTTTGCAGTTATAACCTTTCTTGTCATCATGTCCTCCACAAGATCGAACTTGCCCTGGGAAACTGCCTTTGATATATCCCAGGCAGTAACAATGCCAACCACTAAATTGTCCCCGCTTACCACAGGAAGGTGATTGAATTCCGCTTCCATTATGATCTTTGCAGCCTTGTACACGCTTGCATCCTTATCTATTGTTACCACATTCGTGGACATGATCTCTGATACAAGGGAAACTCCTCCTGTCTCCTTCATTGCCTTTGCCGAAGAATCTGCAGGAAGGTTCTCCACAGGCATTGAAACGAAGAACTCGCCCCGTGATATCCAGTCCCTGAGCTCGGCCGCGATCCTGCGGGCTGTCTTGAAACTCGATAGTGATGATGTCGCAACGTCCTTCCCGTTGATCTCAATACAGCCGGACCTCAGTTCTGCATAGCTTGCCTGACACAGGACGGGACGGTCCCTGCTGGGAACACCATAATCGAGTATATTGATGGTAATGTCCGCATCTGTCACTGCTGTAGCCTGTGCGATCTCCTCATCGAGCACAGGTATAGGTATGCCTATTCCAACATACAGGGAAATACCGTAGCCCGTGAAATTTGCAGCCCTTATGTAATCAGTGCTCATTTTCTTCAGGTCACCCTGGACCATAAGAGTCCCGAACTGATCAGCCGATGCATGCTGTGTGCCCTGGCCCACAATATATCCCTGGGCCCCGCCCAGGAAAATACGACTTCCGGTTCCTATGGTCCGGTAATCCGGGTCATTTGACAGAGGGGAGAGGACACCTGCACCTGAATATGTCACATTCCCAAAATTCGGGAGCAATGAGCCCATATATGTCTGGACGGTCTGCCTGCTTCCATTGGTGGCTGCATTATACTTCTGGTATGCATTCCTCGGGTTGACCATAATGGCCTGGTTCATGTCCGCAAGAGCAAGAGATGTATCAAGCACCTTGCGCGGATAACAGTCGGTGCCATGGGAAACAGCATGCAGTTCCACTGATTTACCACGTATGAGATCCTCTATGACATGTGCCCCTCCGTATTCCATGCCCATTGATTCGGAAAGCTGGGCAGCCCCCAGGAATGCATCAACAGCAGCTACTCCGGTATAAGCCTCGACGTCATTCATCCATACTTTCTGCATCTTGATAGGGGGCTCTGAATGGCCGAAATTGAACCAGACACCGGATGAACACATTGCGCCGAAGGTACCTGTGGTCACCACATCGACCTCCCTTGACGCATCCTCCGGACCAAGTTCTGCAACGATGTCAACCATTTCCTCCGCGGTGACAACATTGACACTTCCGTCCCTTATTTTAGCGTTGATTTCATGAATTGTCTTTTTAACCATGCACCATACCTCTGATATAATAAGAGTAATAATTATGTTTACTATAAATTACTTATGGTAATTCAAACATGGAAGTAAAATATCCCGGAATACATGGCAATTGCCACTTTTTACCTTCCGGCAAACATATTCTGCCAAAAATGTTAAAAGTAATATGTTTATGCTCACCCCTTTAAAGAACACCAGAACGGACAGAGACAGATAAAGACCGTGAAGTCGGAAACAGTACTGTCAATCAGTACTGTCAATCTATCCTGATCGGACGTTCTTTTCCTAATTCCCTTTTTGGCAGTATGACCTCCAGAACACCATTCCTGTAGCTTGCATGTGCTGTATCCGGGTCTACAGTGGCCGGGAGGTCGATGTACTCATGATAGTGCAG
>JAFGCK010000080.1 GCA_016932675.1 Methanosarcinaceae archaeon
AGAGACCCTGAAGAGCTCTACCAGCAGTTATGTGACTATCAGGGCATGCATGTGGACAGATGCATGCTCTATGTGTTCAGATGTGCGGTGTATTTTGTGTCCGTGGACAAGCATGACCCTGAAAAATTGAAATGGTGGAACTGGAAAGACTGAACCTTAATCTCCTCTTCTCTGATTTCAAAGTGCCAGCTCAAGTCCCAGATAATCCTTTATAACGGTAAAGGCCATGGCCGGCGGGAAAGCCCCTACTTCCGTGATTATGAGGTCGATGTATTCTGCCGGAGTGACATCGAATGCGGGGTTGCTGACCTTTACATTGGGAAGCCTTTTCAGCACCTGTGGGTCGATCACCTCATCACTGGAGCGGTCCTCTATCTCGACCATCTCACCCAGAAGGGTCCTGGGACTGAATTTGTACGTTTCCGCGGCAACGATGACGTTCCTGCGGGCTTCCTGTGCCGCCAGTGCAAGCTGGGAGGTCCCGACCTTGTTTATGAGTGCACCGTTCACGGAGATGGAATCCGCACCCACCACCACAAGGTCCACTTTTTTCATGGTCAGCCTGACCGCAGAGTCCACAATAAGGGTTGTGGGGATGCCGTGGTCGTTCAGTTCCCTGATGGTGATGAAGCCCTGCCTCCTGGGACGGGATTCGGTTGCTATCACAGAGATATCCTTGCCCTGGTCGAAGGCTGTTTTGATAATGGAAAGTGCCGCATGGGAATTGCAGTGGGTCATGATGACATCACCATCCCTTATGCGCTCGGCGCCTATCCTCCCGATCTTTCCCAGAGCTTCCCCTGCGTTCTTTATGAACCTCTCCGCGTTCCCGGATATCTCTTCGATCGCATCAGGGACATTGGTGGCAGTATGCCTTTTGGTGAGGGCAACGGCATTTGGGAGAGAGACCGCGGTAGGCCTGGTATCAACCAGCGTCCTTGCAGCCTCTTCGACCCTTATGTTGAACTCGTCCATGGGAAGGGCCCTCAGCGACATCGCATAGTCCCTGAGAGCGGCAGACGCAGCGACCGCGATCCTGCCTGCTCCCCTGATCTCCATCGTCCTTATCTTCTCTGCTGTAGTATTCAGTTCATCCATAATTATAAGTCGGATTTAAAGAATTTATATTTAGCCAGTAAAGGACCCTATAGAAATACTGACCCGGATCAATTATGAGCCGCATACAGGCGTATCCGCGTATATCTGCGTGTATCTGCTTTCATCTGTGGTTCAATTAAAATATAGGGATTTCTACAGAGCCCAGTAAAGCATTATTAAAAGAGCTTGATGATGACTAAACATAACCAACATATCAGTGAATCATCGGATCGATGATAAGCATTGATGCCCAGGATATTGAAACATGTACCAGCCGGAATTCCATTATAACGACAGGATCGTACGCCTGCTTGCAAGGATACAGGCAGCCAGGGAGATAATCCTGAACACACATGTGCCTCCATCATGGGAAAGGAGGCTGCAGATCAACAATCTTTTCAGGCTCGCCTACCACGCGACCAGCCTTGAGGAGAACGGGCTTTCCCTAAGGCAGGTCACAAAGCTCGTAAACGGGCAGGACATATTCGGGGACGAGACAGATAAGAAAGAAGTGCTGAACTTCCTAGAGCTGAACGAATACCTTCAGAACAGGGAAAATGAGGACATATCTGAGGACATGGTACTCACGCTTCATAGAATTGCAATGAAGGGGCTACTCCCTGATGACGAGATAGGGAAGTACCGTACGACCGTGGCCGAAGGATTCATGGAGCCGGAAAGGATAAGATACAGTGTCCGGGACCTGATAGACTGGGTATATGGGGAAGAGGCCGCAGAGATGTTGCCGGCACTGCAGGCAGGGATAGTGCACTACGAACTGTATCAAATGCACCCCTTTGAGAAAGCCAGCGGCACCATTGCCAGGTGCATATCCTCATACATCCTGGAAAAGAACTTCAGGGAAGCGAATAAACTGTTCACCGTCGAGGAGTTCTTCAACCAGAGAAAGAAAGAGTATTTTGAGATCCTCGAAAGCAGCAACGGAAAAGAGCCCGACATGAATGAATGGCTGGAATACTATCTCTATGGCCTAGCACTGAAGGTCTCGAGGGTTGAGAACGCAGTGCTGAACATCAGCCGCGACCACGGGACCGTGGGGAAATATATCCAGATAGGATTGAAGGACCGGCAGATCAAAGGCATGAATTTTGCACGGGAGATGGGTAAGATCACGAACAGGGAATATCAGAAACTGTGCAACCTGAGTGTCTCAACAGCAAAAAGGGACCTGCAGGAGTTGGTTAAGGAAAAAATCTTGATCCAGGTGGGTATGACAGGACGGGGAACGTATTACAAGCTCAGGTACGACCACCTGGATGAGCTGATATGATGCAGAAAACAGAAAAGAAGAGACGGGAAATAAAATATAGATGAGGACATGGCTCACTCCAGTCCCGAATCCCTGGCTATGCTCATGTAGATCCTGTTCATGAGGCTGTAGTACCCTGCAAGCTCCTTGTATATCTCCTCTGCGATGTCCTCATGATAGGTGTGAGTGGTCATGTTCCTGTCATCGGTCATGTATAATGCCTGCATGCTCTCATCCTCATTAATGAGGTTAATCCTGAAAGCTTCACGGAAGCATGATTTTGGAGAGTTGCACACGATACCCTCTCTTTCAAGAAGATACTCCTTGATGAGCTTCCATATAGCCTCGAAGGTGTACTCAAAGCGCTGGATGGCGGCATCCCTGATTATGACAGAATAGGGCTCGTCCATTATCTCCTTCAGGGTATCAAGGGCCCTTTTTGCAACCCTTGCCTTCATTTGCAACTTGTACTCTCTTTCCATACCTCTCCCTCATCAAGCACCTGCTGTCTGAAATCCTCCGAAACGGCAGACAGGTCCACCAGGTCCACGTTATAGGGGATGTTCATCTCTTCCAATTCCGCCCTCAAGGCAGTTATTTTTTTCCTGTCATACTTACCATAAGGCAGGATACCGATATCAATATCCGATGTCCGATGGGCATTTCCCCTCGCCCTTGAACCGAAAAGGACGATCCTGACGTCTTCAGCCTCAAAGGCTTTGAGGATCGCAGCTTTTACTTTGAGGAGGGATTGTTCAAATATCTGTGATTTGTCAGGCATTTTTCCTTTTCCTTTGGTGTTCGTGATACAATATCCATTTACTTTATAATGTTCCGACTTTAAATTGTTTGCCAGATACTTTGGAATTCAAAATCGATTTTAAGCAATAAAGGCATATAAAAAATGACGAATATGTCTGGCAGACATCCAATGACCGATGACTCCATCATCATGCGCTGGATGAGGGTGGAGATGGGAAAGATCAACGAAGGCATAGTTTCAGAGCGCAAAAGCCTTTCCATGCTCCTGACAGAAGAAAGACCGGCTTCAAGGACAAAGTCAGGAAAGGAGCACGTCTTTGACAAGGATGTGTTGAAGATCCTCCATGAAAAAATGCCCGCAGACATGCAGGATAAGCTAAAGCTGCCTATACTGTTCTTTTCGGATGCCCAGGTCCCTGACAGCTGTTTCATCAATGACCCCCTAGCCCTGCTGGCATTGCAGATACTTGGCGAGCTCAGTGAGCTGCGTCGGATGCAGCAGGGGAAACTGTGGGTCGGCAGGTCCATAGCGTATGCGATCATGAAGAAGTATCCTACAGTAGTGCAGATATCTATGAGTTAACAGACTGGCAGAATATCAGCAGGAACAACGCCCACCTTCATGTGCAATCAACAATACCAAATATGGGACATTTCAATTATATCACTGATCTCCGAGGATTAATCATGACCACGATCTCATCCATCAACCCCGCAACAGGCAAAGTCGTCGGCGAAGTGGGAATGCATACTGACGAGCATGTGAGCAGGATGCTCAAAAGGTCTGCCGGGACCTTCAGGGAATGGAAAAGGACCGATGTTTCGCAGCGTAACGAGCTTCTGCACAGGTTCGCGGAGATATTGCGTCAGAACAAACAGCAGTACGGGGAACTCATTACCACGGAGATGGGAAAGGTCATGAAGCAGGCAGTTCCCGAGGTCACAAAA
>JAFGCK010000081.1 GCA_016932675.1 Methanosarcinaceae archaeon
AAAAGGAGTATTTCGCATGAGACCAGAGAATCCCTTCCTGCCACTGCTGATCGACATGACCGGCAGAAGGATCGTTATTTTTGGGGGCGGTACTGTCGGGGAAAGAAAAGCCCTGCTGTTTTCAGGGTATGCTGACGTGACGGTCATAAGCAGGAGTTTCACACCGGCGATCCGGGATATCTCTGAAAAGAATAATGTCCATCTGGTGAAAGCAGATGCTGGAAAACTTTCAGATGATGAGATCGGCGGTTTTGTGGACGGTGCCTTCCTTGTGATACCTGCTACCAGCAAACGGGATATCAATGGGCGGATTGCTGCAGTTGCAAGAAAAAAGAACATACTTACTAACCAGGTGGATGCTATTGGCGATGTTACCGTTCCTTCGGTGATCAAACGGGGAGATCTCACCATAAGTATATCCACGGCCGGTTCAAGTCCTGCCTTTTCAAGATATGTCAGGCAGCAGGTGGAAAATGTCATTACTCCCGAATTTGCCGATATGATCCGCATCCAGGACAGGCTTCGAACATACCTTAAGGAAAATGTACCTGATCAAAAGGACAGAAAAAGACTGCTATGGGATGTGCTGGAAAGCGAAAATGTCTGGACTGCACTTAGAGATTCCTATGAAAAAGGGTTTAATGTAGCACAAGGTATAGTAACTGAGAAAATAAACAAGAAAGTCCGATAGCATGTTCTGTGATAATATAAACATCATTCCCAGGAACGATATTCGTGAGGTGTCCAGATGACTGAGATCTCCAGCATGGTCATCACACATTCAAAAGCCACCGTTGAAGAGATGGAGGAGGTATGGGACGGTGACCTGGAGTATATCCTCCGTGAACTCTATGCAAATGAGCTGGTGTGTGAATGTGCGGTACTCAAGACCTGCAACCGTATCGAAATGTATGTTGTTTCCCCCAAGGGTAGCAGTGTGCTGTTCCAGTTCGCAAAGAAAATGGGCATGTCTTCCAACATATTTGATTTTTATGATCATGAAGAATCTATAATGCATTTGCTCAGGCTATCCTCAGGTCTTGAGTCCATGATAATCGGGGAAGACCAGATACTGGGCCAGGTAAAGGACCTGTATCAGATAGCCAGGAACCTCGGCACCACAGGAAGGATGCTTGACACGGCATTCAGTAAGGCTATACAGGTTGGCAAAAGGGTAAGGACAGAGACCGAGATAAACAGGGGAGCCCTGTCTATAGCATCGGCTTCGGTGGAACTTGCAGAAGATACCGTTGGCGACCTGAAGAACAAGATGGTACTTGTCATTGGTACTGGTGAGATGGGAACCCTTGTGACAAGGGCTCTTTCCCACAGGGAGATCGAATTGATGTACATTGCGAACAGGACATATGCCGCTGCCAAAGAACTCGCAGATGAGATGGGAGGACATGCGGTCCATTTCGACCAGATCGACGAGAACCTCAGGAGGGCCGATGTTGTCATAAGTGCCACCGGAGCACCACACTTTGTCCTGAGGCATGATCAGGTCCTAAAAGCAATGCAGTGTCGGGAAAAAGAGCTCCTCCTCATAGATATAGCAAACCCCCGGGACATTGAACCTTCCATTGTGGACATCCCCCATGTGACCCTGTATAATATAGACAACCTGCGTGTCATCAATGAGAAGAACCTGGAGCTCAGGATAGAGGAGTCTAAAAAGGCACAGGCGATCATCGATGAGGAGTTCGATCTGCTGATAAAGCAGTACAAGAGGCAGAGAGCTGACAACCTGATATCCGAGCTGTATGCACAGTTATACAGGGTGCGCCGCCAGGAAAAGGAGCGTGCACTGAACAAGTTAAGTGCCTATCATAACCTTGGCGATGTAGAGTGCCGCATAATTGACGACCTGACGCATTCCATTGTGAACAAGATACTTGCCGAGCCTACCAAGGTCATGAGGAATGCAGCCGAGCTAGGTGACGATGAAATGCTGGATATGGTCTTCCGTTTATTCAATATCAGAAAGGCAACAGAAAAGATCAAGATCAAAGGTGAGCCGATATCATGTTCCCGGAACTCAGAATGAGAAGGTTAAGAAGCGGAAAAATTAGAGATATGGTAAGAGAGACATCACTCTCCGTTGATGACCTTATCTATCCGGTGTTTGTTGATGAGACCATTGAAGATGTTCAGAGGACGACATCCATGCCCGGTGTTGAAAGACTTCCATTGAAGATGGTAGCCGATGATGCAAAACAAGCCGCTGACCTGGGAATACCCGCGCTCATACTTTTCGGCATACCTTCGCACAAGGACGATCAGGGAAGCTCTGCCTGGGGGGATGAGGACATTGTCCAGAAAGCCCTACGTGAGATAAAGGCTGAACTTGGCAAAGACATGCTGGTGATAACCGATGTCTGCCTCTGCGAGTACACCGACCACGGACACTGCGGCATGGTAGACCATGAAACGCACGAGATCCTGAACGATCCTACCCTGCCCCTGCTTGGCAGGACAGCTGTCAGCCATGCAAGGGCCGGTGCCGATATGGTGGCGCCTTCAGGCATGATGGACGGAATGGTCGGCGCAATAAGATCGGCCCTTGATCAGAACAATTTCAATAACGTTCCCATTATGTCCTATGCGGCTAAATATTCGTCTGCATTCTACGGCCCGTTCAGGGACGTTGCAGATTCCGGATGCTGTTTTGGTGACAGGTCCACCTACCAGATGGACCCTGCCAACTCCGATGAGGCTATCCGGGAAGTGGAACTGGATATCCTGGAAGGTGCCGATATCGTGATGGTAAAGCCTGCATTGCCCTACCTTGATATCATCCACCGCATCAAGCATGAGTTCAGGATGCCCACGGCCGCATATAATGTCAGCGGTGAATATGCAATGATAAAGGCGGCTGCACAGAATGGCTGGCTCGATGAGAAAAAGGTCATGCATGAGTCCCTGCTTTCCATAAAACGTGCAGGTGCTGACATGATACTGACCTATTTTGCAAAAGACATGGCAAGGATGCTAAAATGATCATATGGTGATCTTATGTCCCTAGATAAGTCAAGAGAATTATACCAGAAAGCAAGAACCCTCCTTCCTGGAGGAGTAAGCAGTCCCGTCAGGGCCATCAGACCCTACCCCTTCTATACCCGGTCAGCCAGCGGATCCAGGATCACGGATATAGACGGGAATGAGTATATCGATTATTGTCTTGCATACGGTCCCAATATACTGGGCCATGCAAACCCGAAGATAAAAGAGGCTGTTATTTCCCAGCTGGATAAAGGCTGGCTCTATGGCACACCTACAGAGCTCGAGGTCAGCCTGGCAGACAGGATAGCCGGCCTCTACCCGAGCATTGACATGCTACGCTTTGTGTCAACAGGTACCGAGGCCACCATGAGCGCCCTCAGGGTTGCAAGGGGATTCACCGGCAAGAACAAGTTCATAAAGATCGAAGGTGGCTTCCACGGGGCACATGATGCCGTTCTAGTGAAGGCGGGATCAGGTGCAACGACCCTGGGTAAACCAGACTCGCTCGGAATTCCGGAAGATTTCACAAAGCACACTCTTCAGGTACCTTTCAATGACATTGAAGCCCTGACGACCCTGATCGAGAAGTACAGCGACGACCTTGCTGCCTTTATCATTGAGCCGGTGATGGGAAATATCGGGCCGGTCCTCCCCGAAAAGGATTATCTCAGGGAAGTGCGTAAGGTTACCGGGGAGAACGATGTCGTACTCATCTTTGATGAGGTCATTACAGGTTTCAGGCTTGCCATGGGAGGTGCGCAGGAATACTATGGTGTCACGCCTGACATGACCACTCTTGGAAAGATAGTGGGTGGCGGTCTTCCGATAGGTGTATTCGGCGGCAGGAAGGAGATCATCGACATGATCGCACCTTCCGGAAGCGTGTACCAGGCGGGTACCTTCAGCGGAAGTCCTGCATCCGTTGCGGCAGGCATTGCAGTGCTGGATGTGCTCGAGAAGGAGAATGTGCACAAAAAACTCAATGCAACCGGAGACATGCTCAGGTCCGGGTTGTCTGACATAGTTGCAGACCTTGGTCTGGACTACACTGTTTCCGGGATCGCTTCCATGTTCAAGATATTCTTCGGGGACCAGCCACAGAATTACCAGGATGTGCTCAGATGTGATAAGGAAGGATACCTGAAATTCTTCTTCAGGATGCTGGACAGTGGTATCTTCCTGCCGCCCTCGCAGTTCGAGACAAACTTCATCTCCACAGCACACACTGAAGATGATATAGAGAAGACACTGGCAGCGTATGAGGCCAATCTTAAATGAACGGAGTATGATGCATGATCATAGGAACCCGTGGAAGCGACCTTGCACTCACACAGACCAGAATCGTTGAACGTATGCTTTTGGAGAGGGGTGTGAGCACTACCAGGAAAATAATCAAGACTACAGGCGATACTTTTACTGACCGCCCTCTTCATGAAGTGGAGGGTGTCGGTGCCTTCGTCCGGGAACTTGATGACCGGATGCTTGAAGGTGAAGTGGATATTGCGGTCCATTCCATGAAAGACCTGCCGACGGTCAGACCTGATGATCTTGTAACTTCTGCGGTCCTGAAAAGGGATTCCCCCTTCGATGTGCTTCTGACGGCCGATGGTACGGGACTGGATGAACTGCCCGGGGGTTCGGTCATAGGGACCACTTCCATGCGCAGGCGTGCGCAGATATTGCGATACCGTCCCGACCTTGAGATCCAGGATCTGCGCGGCAATATCAATACCCGTATAAGGAAACTTAAAGAGGGCCTGTATGACGGTATTTTGCTGGCCGAGGCTGGCCTGCAGCGCATGGGCTGGGATCTGGATGTGGAAAGACTTCATCAGGATGATTTTTGCCCCTCTGCAAATCAGGGGACCATAGCAGTCGTCACCCGTTCAGGTACAGAGGCTGAAACTGCTACCTCGAAGCTGGACCACAGGAAGACCCGTATCGAGACAAGTATTGAGCGTATCGTGGTGGCGGATGTTGAAGGTGGATGCACAGCACCGATCGGCTCTTTTACGGAGTTTGTGAATGATGATGAACTGCGTGTACTTGCAGAGGTGCTGTCACTGGACGGTTCCACGGAAGTTCGCATCGATGAGATCATCCCACTTGACGATTATGCGGAACATGCCCGAAGGCTTGCTGGTGAACTGGTGGACATGGGTGGAAAGGAACTTGTCCGGCAGGCGGTCTGCCAGCTTTCCGTCAGACATCTTTGAGATCAGGATATTATGATAGAGATCACAGGTCTTAAACTCAGGAACCCGACCATACTGGCAGCAGGCATCATGGGCACGACCGGCGCATCCCTTGTGCGTGTTGCAAAAGAGGGGGCAGCTGCGGTCGTGACAAAGTCCATTGGCCCCCAGCCAGAGGACGGGCACAGTAATCCCAGCATGGTTAACCTGGGATACGGTTTCCTGAATGCCATGGGACTTCCCAATCCCTCTTACCCGGATTTCTCAGCTGAGCTCACAATAGCTAAAAAGGAGGCAGGTGTTCCGGTCATCGTCAGTATATTCGGAGGCGATGCAGAGGAATTTGCAACAGTTGCTGAAGGACTGGCAGATGCAGGCCCGGATGCCTTTGAGCTCAATGTAAGTTGTCCTCATGCACAGGGCTACGGTGCATCCATCGGATGTGATGCGTGTGCGGTTGAGGGAATAACTGCCAGGGTATGTGATGTGACAGACCTGCCTGTATGGGTAAAGCTCACACCTAACGTGACGGACATTGTCAGTATTGGTGAAGCTGCACAGAGGGGAGGTGCTGATGCAGTCGTTGCGATCAATACCGTGCGTGCAATGGCAATAGATATCCACAGCGGTTATCCGCTTCTTGGCAACAGGTACGGAGGTCTCTCCGGGCAGGCTGTGAAGCCGGTTGCCATCAAATGCGTCTATGACCTGTATGCAGCCCTCGACATACCTGTAATAGGTGTGGGTGGTGTTTCCGGCTGGGAGGATGCCGTGGAGATGATGATGGCAGGTGCGTCTGCTGTGCAGATAGGCTCTGCGGTCTATGACGGAATGGATGTTTTCAGGAATGTTGCAGATGGAATTGACAGTTTCCTCTCGGAGAAGGGATGGAGCATCGGGGAGATCACAGGGCTTGCCCACAGGAGGAACTGATGTATCCCGTTGACGTTACAATTACAAAGATAGTACAGGAGTCCCCTTCAACAAAGACCTTCTTCTTTGAAAGAAGCTTTGAAGAGGCATCTCCGGGACAGTTCGTTATGGTCTGGATTAGAGGCACCGATGAGATCCCGATGACCCTCTCCTACAGGAATGCTGTCACTGTGCAGAAAGTGGGCGATGCCACTGAAAAGATGTTCAGGCTACAGGAGGGGGACCATCTTGGTATACGCGGCCCGTTCGGAAGAGGGTTCACGCTTCCGGATCCTGATGAGAGCATCCTGATCGTTGCGGGTGGTGTCGGAGCTGCAGCAGTTGCCCTGCTTGCAGAAGATGCCATGTCACAGGGTGCGTGCGTGACCACGATACTCGGAGCAAGGAATGCTGATGAGCTGCTTTTTGTTGACAGGTTCATATCATGTGGAGGACTTAGTATGACAACAGATGACGGTTCGGCCCACCGTTGCGGTTTTGTTACCGACATACTCAAAGAAACGGACACCTCCGGGTTTGACAGGATCTATAGCTGTGGTCCGGAAATGATGATGAGATATGTTGGCAGGATCCAGGAGGAGCAGGGCTCTCTGGAGAAGACCGAGTTCAGCCTTCACAGGTACTTCAAATGCGGTATCGGAGTATGCGGGGCCTGCTGCATGGACAGGCAAGGTCTCAGGGTTTGCAGGGACGGCCCGGTCTTCAATGCAATGCAGCTTGTTGATTCCGAATTCGGGAAGTATATGAGAGGGCCGAGCGGGAACAAAAGACCATTTTAAGACAATGGAGGCCAGGATCAATGCACTTTCAGGTGCCTTCATCAACTACTGTTCACAGAGGCTTCCATATGTCTGGATTTTCCCGTCCCATTATCGTAGTCAGTAAATGTCTGGGTTTTGCTCACTGTCGCTATGACGGGGAGATGATATCCGGTACCGTTGTTGAATCCATAAAACCTTTTGTTGATTTCATTGATATCTGTCCTGAGTGCGGGATCGGGCTTGGTGTTCCAAGGGATCCCATAATCATTGCCCTGGACAGCAAGAAACGGCTTATACAGTCATCCACAGGAACGGATCTCACCCAGAGAATGGAACTATTTGCCGATTCCTGTCTTGAAGGGATTGGCGATCTTGATGGATTCATCCTTAAATCCAAGTCCCCTTCCTGCGGGATAGGCACAACAAAAGTCTATCCTGATGCCTGGAGTGATGAATGCCTGAGTTCACAGGAGAATGGCATCTTTGCGGATGCAGTCATCAGGAAATATCCGCACTTTCCGATGGTGGACGAGGAACAGCTTGCTGATCCTTTTGCGAGGGATCATTTTCTGACCGTGGTTTTCATTCTTTCATCCTTCCGGGAGGCATCGTCCTCTGTGAGCATGCATTCAATGATCGAATATCATGCACGGAACAAACTTCTTCTTATGGCATACGATAAACAGCATATGACACTGATGGGTAACATCGTTGCAAACAGGGAAGGGCTGCCGCCCTGGGTGGTCTGTGAACGTTACATGGAACTGTTACTGCAGGTGATATCAAAGCCTCCGGAGACCGGTTCCACCATCAATGCCCTGCTGCATGCCTTTGGATACCTTTCCAGGTATCTTGATGTTCAGGAGAAGTTCCTTTTTTTGCAAAAATTGCATGCATATCGTGAGAACAGTTATGTCCTGTTCGAATTGAAAGAACAGTTGCTTTCATGGTCATTGCAGTTCAAAGTGGACTATATCTCCAGACAAACATTTCTCTGCCCCTATCCTCAGGAAATTGCCTGCAGGGATCAGAATGGCAATTCCAGATAGTTTGATATGTTTTCCAGCATCATACTATACTGTTGTGTTCTGCCGGTGTGCAGGGTCAGCAGGAGGGAAGTTAAAATGGAGGATTCTGATCTGGAAAACATGGATGGGATCGATAAGCTTGTAGCAGAAGAGGGTAATGATGGACCTGAAGAGACCATGAAGGTCTGTCCTGTGTGCGGAAGCGATGATCTTTATTACGAGGCAGGGGGAGTTGAAGGCCTCTATCATTGCAAATACTGCGGCTATATAGGTTCCTTCGTTATTGATGCAAACAAAGAGATGGCAAAGCTGATCAGGAAAGAATATGACAGCAAGGTCCGAAATATTGAGACATAGCTGTGTAGCTATAAAATTACATGATTATTTAATTTGTTCCATCCATCTTTTTGCTGTTATAACTTTTATAAATATCATGTTTCACGCACTTTGAAATGTATCCTGTGCACAGGATGTGCGAGAATTGGCAGATTGAAGCGTTTTCTCTGTTCAGATATTTTTTGACGGGGTTATCAGAGAGCCCTCTTCTTTTTAGGGCCAGATCTATGCTATCTATAGCAACCGTTCCCAAAATATACTGTAGCCCTCGACTAAAAAATAGTCCATTAAACTAAAATCCCAATTAGACGACCTTATATGAAAAGAAAATCTTATCATTATGTGACCAGGCACACAATGATATCTCAGCTTAAATGGCGGAAACCCCGGGAATTTAACCCGGCTAAACGGATTTAGAGTCCATTCGATCAACCTGATCTGATTTCCATGTGAACAATCCTGGTTACCTTTTACATAAGCAGAAACCACTATTTATAACTATCTCCTGGCACCTGGAAAGTAAATTTCAGGACTTCGTAAACCCTCCTTATGAACACCTGCTTTGTTTCAATTGGCACTGCAATCTTCATCATATTAATATCTTTCATCATATTAATATCTTCATTTTGGACAACTTGCCTTGATGTTATCATAATCTGTCTTTAATCTATCATGTAGTCAAAACCATCGATTGCACTCTCAATGCCCTTAAGAAGACCTGGATATGTCTTGAGGACCCCCATTCTCATCAATGAGCTTCCTGTCCGAATTTCTGATTATCTCCGCATCCGTGCAGGTTCCATCAATATCTATTCCCAGGCTGTGTTGGATGATCTGCCATTTATCACCAATATGATCAAAACAAATAAGTGTTAATTATGTACAAGATAGTCAGGAATGTTTTAAAAAAATAATTGCATGTAGTGGAGTTTTTCAGAAATTCCGACCCATTTGCTTTGAAACAGGAGTTGCAGAGCGAATTCCCAATGAGATCATGGAAAGCCCTGGATAGATATAGACCTTTGAATAGATCGACCAGGGCATTCTTGAAACTCAAATAAAGCTCCTACTACACGCATTCATTTTTTTGTATGTTTCTTTGAAAGTTTCTAATTACCTTTGTTTTAATATGCATGATTCTTAGCCATCTCTATCATTGCCTGCAGGTTCTCTGTGGGCGTCTTGCTGACAAGACCACATCCAGGCACCAGCAGGTCAACACCTGCATCCAGAACCTTCCGGGATTCTTCCCTTACAATTTCAGGTGTCTTGTTCCAGAGCACGTTCACAGGATCAAGGTTACCTACGATCAAAGACTTCTTGACTTTGCTCAAAGCGGTTGCGATATCCACGTTCTGGTCAATGCTGATCGCATCAATTCCTGATGATTCCATGAGGGTAAGACCCTGGGTGGTATCGCCGCAGATATGTAATACCACCGGTACCCCGAGCTCATGCATGGAGTCACATATCTTCCTGTGGAAAGGAACCACGAACTTCTCATAGTACTCTACGCCTATCAACTGGGCACTGGCTGTCGGGTCGATGATCACCATGGTGTCAGCGCCGTTCTCGACGATCTTCTTTGCATATGCAATGTTGAAATCGGTTGTGAAGTCCATGAGAGCAAGAACGAAAGCCTCGTCAGTGAAGATGGCCATGAACCAGTCATCACCATTGAGGTGCTGCGCAAGGGAGAAAGGACCGAGCATGCTTCCTATCATTGGAAGCTCGCTGCCATACTTGTCTGTGAGTATCCTGACAGCATCGCAGATAACACCGACCCTCCCATGGTCAAGGCTGTACCCTTTGAGCTTATCGATGTCTTCTGCTGTCTTTACAACATGGCCTCTAACAGAAGGCTGCTGTATCTTTGTACCTTCCTTTATCTGGCAGCCGAAGAACTCGGCCTCTGCGGTGATGTCAAAAGGCACACGTACAGCCTCAAAGCCCACTACAGTGTGGGCCGCTTCGGCAAGTTTTGCCATCATTACCGCATCGTAGTTAGCCTCAGGCCAGAAAGCATCACAGGCCTCCATCTGCTCGACCGTTGCAGTCTGTGTGAATGATACTGCCGGCATCCTGTCAACAGGCTTACCGGTAAGTGCGCGTACTAATCTTTCTTTGGGTGTGTATTCTACCATATAAAGATATCTCCTATAAAATAAAATTATAAGTCCATACCTCGCTTGCACTTTTTGCCAAGCTTCTCGGTTGCTGGTATGATCTCGATCTCCCTTGAATCTTTCCATAGACCATGTACACTACAATTTTTAATTGCTGTATTCTTTAGTGCAGAGATCATTTCCTCAGTCCCGGCAATTTTGAAGGTCGCTTTGTCTGCCATTGCTTCTAAGGGAGCTTCAATAACCGGGATAGGCATTTTATCCATACTGGTTAGATTCTGACAATCTACTGCTATTTGAGCAATGATATCCAGATTCATAAATATCACCTTAGACAATACCTGTTTTCAAATAGACCTTTATGTCCTAAAAAGAAAGGGAATGCCAGAAGCTGACATCTCCCTCAAAACTTATAGTGGCTAACCGAGTGGTAGAGCATCACTCCAAAGAATATAATTATTCCTCCCAGTAAGCTAAAGTAGCCTACAGGATCCCAGAGGAAAACTATAGCTCCGGTCTCAGTCCATCCTACCAGTACAGAACCCTGTATCTGTGTGGGTACCACCAGGCAGATAAAGGCAAGTACAAATACGAAAATTATGTCCAATGCCTCTATCATTGTGTTTCCTGTTTGCGTTTCATCTGTCATGTGCAGTCCCTCAATCATAGTACCTGAATTCATGCATATGCTGCTTAATCGAATGACGAACCTGCCAATATCCTATGCTTTCAATACCCAATGCCAGCAAGAAGAACACCAGGTACACGATCATAATCCAACTTGGAACAGCCGATCCTGCATAGTATAAGATCATATATACCACATAGCCCTCTACTGCAATGAGCAGAAGTATGGCACCTATTATGAGGTATGTATCCTTCATCAATCCAGATTTATATCTTGAATCATTTTCCACCATTCATCACTCCTTTGGAACTGCATGATGGCTTGGGTTGGGCCATCCCATTTCCTTTTGCCAGTCAAAATGCTTCATGTATTTCTTGTGCTTGTTGTGGAAGTAGAAATACGCCACTAAGTAGAACACCAGTGCAAAGAGCAGGTTATACCTGTAACCCCAGAACAGCGTAGACATGATCGTAATGGCAATAGCCATTGCAAACCAGGCAATCCACGGCTGCAGCGGGCTGACAAAGGGACGTACCGTGCTGATATGCGATGGGAACATCTTTCTGAAGCGTATAAGGGCAAATGGTATCAACACATAACACAGCAGTCCTGACACGATGGAGAAGGTAATTACCTGATCAAGGAATCCGCTGAATGCAAATGCAATGGCAATGGGCATTGTGAAGATGACAGCCCTGTAAGGGGTCTGGTATTTCGGGTGCACCGCGGAGAACCAATGAGAAACAAAATGGTCCCTTGAAAGTGCAAACCATGACCTTGAGGAGTCACACACGCACCCATTAGCGCTTGACAGGCAAGTCAGCAGTGTTCCAAGTGCCAGGAAAGCGATAAGGAAGTATAAGCCACTTGCTTGCGCCGCTTCGAAGAGTGGATAAACAGATACTCCAAGACCTTGTGCAGGTATGTCGGAAGGTATCAACATTGCACATACATAGAGGGTCATCGCAGCTCCTATAAGCAGCGTGATCATTCCTGCCTGCTGTCCCAGGGGCACTGCCCTTGAGGGGTACTTGCATTCCTCTGCACACATTGCGGCCCCTTCTATACCCAGGAAGAACCAGGGACCAAACTGCAAAGCTGCAAACAGACCTATTAACCCGTTGGGAATTGCTCCCTGGAAAAGGTTTTCAGGATGCATCTCAAACAATCCAAAAGTTCCCGAGAAGAAGAACGTTATGATTGCAACAAAAGCGATTGCAGTCATGATGAAGTTCAGTGTCAGCGCAGCCACAACACCTCTGTAGTTAATGAATGTCAGGGTGGCTATCACCAGCAATGTTACCGGGAATACCTGTAACTCCGGGAAGATCTCCTGCGCGAGAAAAGCGACAACAATAGAATCTGCTGCTTCCAGGGCTATATATTCCATATAAACCGCAAGTCCTACACTTGCTGCAGCACCTGGGCCTATGAACAATCTGGCCCAGTCATACGGCCCTCCAGCTAGTTTTGTAGCCGATCCGAGTTCACTTGCACACAAAGCTATCATGATATACATTGTTCCCGCTACAAGCATTGCAAGGAGGGAACCGAGAACTCCACCTTTTGCTATGGTAAAGTTCCAACCCATATACTCACCTACAAGAACTATGCCTACTCCCAGTGCCCATACATGATAAGGTCTTAGGGATTTGACAAGTCCGGGTGATTCAATAATTTCGTCAGTCAAGTTATCACTTCTTTAATTTTATTGATATTTTGCTGGCGTCAACCAAAACCCACCCGATCAATAAAAAAGCTAGCAAATATATCACTCCGTTAATGATTGTCCAATATCCATCCATTGGAAAACCTCCTTTTATATGATTCATTTTTGGAAGATCATTTGTTAATATATCAAAACAAAAATATGCCAGTGAGAATTCCCACTGGCAATGAATTTCGGCCTCTGTTCAGAAAACAAGACCAAGCTCTTCGAGCTTCTTCCGGGCGCCTTCATAGATCTTCAGATACTCATCTGTCGGTGTTACTGTCATGACATCATAACATTCCTGGAAGGTCTTGCCTGCAGGCGCGTTCGCATAGTTTTTCTCGTAGAGTTTAACAAGGCCATCAAGTATCTTGTTAACCTCTTCGATCTCTACACCAGCAGTTGCCCTTGCAGCCTCTCCCATCATCCTGGCTTCCATACCTGTGGTCCTGTCCTGAGCAACACCTTTTGCGGATGCAACACCGGAGAGGATCTCACGACCGGATGCCGTGTCGGTTATGGACTGAGCAGCTGCTTCCAGCAGGCACATCTCAGTACATGGACCTGCACATGGGTAGTACTGGTTACCTGTGAGCATGTCGGTGAACTCGGTAACAGCTGCACATGCCCATCCTGCGATCATGAGGGTCTCACGGGTGTTGGTCGATCCCCAGCGGACGTGGACCGGGCCGTCAAGGTGCCAGCTTGCGTTGCTCATGACGAATGCGTTGATGTGTGTCGCGACGTCGACTATCGTGGTCTCTTCTATGCCACCGGCATATCCACCAAAGATAGGCATCTGTTCGTCCATGATGATGTCACTGTTAGCGTTATAGTGTGCTATTACGCAGATAGCGTCAAGGTCAATCTTGAGCTCGTTGAGCTGGGAGACCTCATGGCTGTCACTGCTGGTCATGCCACCGGCACAGTCAGCAGCGATATTTCCCCGAGCGGACAGGGAAGTCTCTGGTCCCTATATAGCCATACCGGGTCTGCCGGCGGCCTCACATGCGCTCTTTATGAGCCTGCCTTCTGTCTTGGCTGCAAGGATCTCATATGGACTGCCGGGGATTGGTGGCTTTCCGCGTACCGTCATCATGACACCATTTACTATGGTGTTGACTTCCTTCTCAAGTGCATAGCTCATGTGGACTGGAAGGAATACCTCCTCAGATACCGGGGCACCCGTGGGACCTCCCTGGATGATCGGCTTTCTTTTGTCGCCAATCTCTCTCTTGTGTACCCTGACAGCATCCCTGCCGGTTCCGAGCACGAACTCTTTCTGAACGTTGTTGACCGCGTCCCAGATCTCTTCCTCGGTGTATTTTACCACACGGCTTGTGTCGGGACAGAATATACCGCACTCCAGCAGCATCTCGAAACCTGCCTTGAACAGTTTTTCCGTCATGTCCTTGTCTGTGGGTATGAACTCACCCTTGAAGTCCAGGCCATACTTTTCTTTCAGTTCCGTAGCCTTTGATGGTATAAGCATGAGATCCCAGTCATCCTGGCTTATCTTCTCACCCTTCTTTGCACGGTCAAAGAATGTATAAACATCTACAGATTTTGTGTATGTCATTTCCAACCCTCCTTATTTCATAAGCTCCAGTGCCACACGTACTGCTTCTGCTGCATTCCCTGCTGTTGCATCGGCTCCGATCTCATCGATCCATTTCTGGGTTACCGGGGCCCCACCGAACATGACCTTCACTGAGTCTCTGAGACCTTCTTCCTTGAGAGCTTCAATTGTATCCTTCTGTCCGAGCATTGATGTTGTCATGAGTGATGAACCTGCAAGCATAACTTTCTGGCCTTTGAGTTTCTTGATCTCGTCCATGATGGAGTCGATGGGTACGTCCACTCCGAGGTCTACAATTTTGAAACCGTTTGCACCAAGCATAGTTGAGACCAGACGGTGACCTATGTCATGGATGTCTCCTTCCTGGACAAAGGTGATGGCTGTAGTTATTCCCCCTCCACCCTCGCCGATCTTTTGCTTCTCCAGTTCGGGGGTTAGGACTTCCATTGCTGCGTTCATTGCCTTTGCTGACATCATGATTTGCGGGAGGTAGATCTCTGCTGCCTCAAACTTGTCACCTACTATCTTCATGCCCACTGAAAGGCCTCCGTCAATGGCCTCTACCGGGCTGATACCTGCATCCAGTGCTTCCTGTGCGGCAGCTTTACAGCCACTGATGTTCTGAGTGACTATCGTATCTCTGAGTTTGTCTAAGATTTCTTGTTTTCCCATGTATTCACCTTATTTTCTCATTTAACAGTACTTTTACAGCGTTGCAACCATGGATAGTTGATCACCCGGAAAACCGACACACACACACCGGGGAACTATTCAGGAGACAACTAAAAAAGGGTAGGGTATTGCAACATATAGCATGTTTCATGCTGATTTTCTCATGCTCTCCCTACATCGCCCTAAATATGTGAATGTGAAAAAGGGAAGTTCATCTTTGAACGTAAAAAGATTCTACAAAGGCCTGTTCCTTGTAGGTGGTATGTGAATTGTCATTTGCCTTGTGACTTGTAAGTGCCCCTGTGAATTTAAGATGAATTACTTTTATATAGAATCGATTCAAAGCGTTTAATGGAATATAAAACAGGATAATGAAAATATGCGATCCTCACTTTTCAAAGTTGTATGGTTCTCAGAAAAAAGAACTGACTTACTGTTGCTTTTGAGTGAAGGTGAAAGGGATATCGAACAGATAAAAAAGTCCCTTAATGTCACAACCAGATCCATTATGCCTCAGATAAAGATTCTCAAGCATTACCATCTTATTGTCGAGGAAGGAGATCTTTTCAGCCTGACAGTAGTGGGTGAGATAATTGTCAAGAACATGTTCCATTTCATTGAAAATTCGAGGATCGTGGAAGAGAACAGGGACTTCTGGTCAACTCGCGATTTAGATGCAATAACTCCACATATATTCGGCAATATCCGAAAACTGGGACACCCTTTTTTGATCGAGCCCGATAACAATCACCTGTTCGAGCTTCCCCGGGAGTTCAGAGAGAATATTCCAAAATCAAAATACATCACAACTTTTGCTTCATACCTTCATCCCGGTTTTCCCCAACTCTATTCCAGAGTATCTCTTTCGGCTGTGAGGGTATCACTTTTCATAACGACTGAAGTCCTGGGAAAACTGGAACAGGAATACCCGGAGGATTTCAGGGCAATGGCCGAAGGGAGCAATATCGACATATTCCTCTATGAGGGCAAAAAAAGGATTCCCATGTTGACATTTACAGACTGGTTCATGTACCTGTGCCTTCTCAATAACGAAGGAAGATACGATCACAAGGATATAATAAGCTTTGATGAGAGCGCTATTGACTGGTGCCGTGAAATTTGCGGACATTACAGGCAGAACTCAAGAAAGATCTGCCCAGAAAACGGTACGGAAATCTGATGGATATTTCGGAGGCTGTTTGAGTGGAATCTTTCCTCTTGAAAATGATCTGGTTCTCGGAAAAAAGAAGGAGGCTGCTCCTGTTGCTGCTTGAAGGTCCCAAGAGCCCTGAAGAGATAAAGAAAGCACTTGGGGTCAACTGGCGTTCTCTAATATTACCACTCAAGGAGCTAAAGGAGGATGAGCTTGTTCTCAACAAAGAAGGGGACTATCATCTATCCGTTATTGGTAAGCTTATCGCTGAAAGTACCAGGCCCATGGATGATGCTTTAAACCTGTTCGAGGGAAATACCGAGTACTGGATCAAGAGAGACCTGAGTGTAATTCCACCTGAACTGAGGGAAAGGATCGGTGAAATTAGGGAATACAAGGTAATAGTACCTGATCTGAATCATATGTTCGAACTACCTGAACAGATTACCAGCTGTCTGAGGGAATCTAACCCTGTGTACTCCATATTCTCGATCTACAACCCCTCTTACCTACGAATCTACTGCGAACTTGCGGAAAAAGGTGCTCAGTTATCTCTAATAGTTACGGAACCTGTACTTGAGAGGGTCCGGGAAGACTACAGGGAAAACAAAGAAAAGATTGAGCATCTGCAGAACGCTGATATCTTCCTCTACATGACTGAAAGGACAGGGATAACACCTCCTTCGGTAGTGGTCGGCAACAGGATATTCATAATGAGTCTTTTCGATCAGAACCAAAAGTACGACCACAGGGATGTGTTGAGCTTTGTGAAGAGCTCTATCAGTTGGGGAAAAGAGCTTTTTGAACACTACAGGCTTGAATCAGAAGAACTTGAATTCCCGGAATAAAAGGTAAAAGCTCATGAAAAAGCTCAATATTTTAAGTCCCAGCAAGATGCCCATCAAGGCCAAACTAACTATATATATAGTTGTCGGGGTATTCCTGGTACTTGTAGCTTCAACTGCCGTAAGTATCTCTACGGTGATCACGCAGGAAAGGGAACTCGCGTATCAGCAGTCCGTGGAAATGGCAAGGGACTATGCGAACCAGTTCGACGGGGACATGAAGGCAAACATGGCCATTGCGAACACCCTTGCACGTACAATGGAAATGTACCAGTCGGCTGACAGGGAGGAGGTAAATAATATCCTTGAGAATGTCCTGGAAGAGTACCCCTCCCTCACGGGTGTCTATGTGGGATATGAAGAGAACGCCTTTGATGGCAGGGACAGCGAGTACGCCGGTAGTCCCGGACACGATGAGACGGGCAGGTTCGTTCCTTACTGGAACACAATTAATGGACCTATCAGTGTTGAACCCCTGATATTCTACGATACAGAGGACTACTATCAGATACCTGAAACGACAAAGTCTCCAGTGGTCACAGAACCTTACTTTTACCAGGGTATCTTCATGGTGAGTTTCGATTCACCCATCTTCAGGGAAGGGGAGTTTGTGGGTATTGCAGGGGCGGACATATCTCTAGACTATATAGATGAAGAGGTAAGTAACTTAAAAGCATTTGACACGGGCTACGCATTCGTAACCGGGAACACCGGGATCATCGTATCACACCCCAAATACAAGGAAAATCTGGGAGAAATGTCACTCCAGGACTTCAACGTTTCAGAGATATCCAAAGCTGCCAATGATATAAGAGAAGGTAAAAGCGGCAGCCTAGAAACCACCGATCCGGCCACAGGCAAGGATGTGGTCATGTTCTATGAGCCTGTCAAGACCGGGAACTACTCCTTCGTACTTGTGGTCCCGAAAGAAGAGATGTATGCAGGTGCAACATATCTGCGGAACACGCTGATAGTCATATCCGCAATCTCGATTAGCTTTATGGCTGCAATCTCCTACCTGATCGCAGTATCTATAACCATTCCCATAAACAGGATAGTTGATAATTTCAGGCAGATAGCAATGGATGCAGTTAACGGCAAACTCGATTCAAGGGCCGATATAGATGTGGGGGTCGATTTCAGGGAAATACCCATCGGACTCAATGATATCTTGGAAGCTGTCATAGCTCCGATGCGCGAGACGATAAGGGTTACGAACGCGCTTGCAAAGGGAAAGCTGGGAGAACGCACAGAACTGGAACTCAAGGGTGAGTTCAAACAGCAGGGAGACACACTGGATAACTTTGCGAAATCTTTGAACGAGATCGTTGCGGACTCGACAGAGGTGCTTACTGCAATGCAGCACAATGACTTCTCCCGGGGCGCAAAAGTGCATGGAGAAGGCGATTTTAAAATACTGACCGCCGGGATCGAGAAAACCAGGCACTCTTTGAGCATAGCGATCGCGGAGCAGAATAAGGCTGAAAAGGCTTTGAGGGACTCTGAGATGAAGTTCAGGACACTTTTCGAGAACCCGAATGACGCCATATATATGCACGACCTCCGAGGCAGATTCATAGAGGTCAACGAGATCGCATGTAAAAGAATGGGATACACACGTGCCGAATTCCTTGGTATGTCACAGATGGATATCGATATAGCCTACAACAAGGAGGAACTGCTGAAGAAGATCCATAGGCTATGCAAGTTGAAGGGTAACCTTCTTGAGACAGTACACATCAGAAAGGATGATTCGACATTCCCGGTGGAACTCAGCTGCAACACCGTCAAGTACAAAGGGAGAGATGTGATCATCACCATAGCCCGTGATATCAGCAACAGGAAGAAAACGGAGAAAGAACTGACACTGTATGCCGAGCAGCTCAAGCATTCCAACGAACTTAAGGAAGAAATGGAGAACATCATTAATCGCAGTCCTGTTATAGTCTTCAAGTGGAGGGTTGTGAAGGACTGGCCCGTTGAGTTCGTATCTACTAACGTGGAACAATTAGGTTATTCTATAGAGGATTTCACATCCAACCACATAAACTATGCTGATATCATCCATCCCGATGACACACACAGAACACATCTGCACCTGTCCAAGTATTACCATCCAAGTTCCGCTGAATTCCAGAAAGGGCTTAATTGGGAATACAGGATATTCACAAAATCAGGGGAAGTCAGATGGGTGGATGAGAGGGCGTTCATCCAGCGACATCGCAACGGGAATATTACCCTGCAGGGTATCATCCTTGATATCACAGAACGCAAGACGGCCGAGGAGGCATTACTGCAGACCGAGAAGACACGTAAGAAGGAGGTCCATCACCGGGTAAAGAACAACCTGCAGGTGATCTCGAGCCTGCTCTACCTTGCATCCGAGAATTTCAAGGATAAAAAGGTGATAGAGGCTTTCATGGACAGTCGTAACAGAGTGCGTTCAATGGCCCTTATTCATGAAGAACTCTACCAGTCAAAGGATATGGCAAGCATAAACTTTGCGGATTATACCCATAATCTATTGAAATTCCTTTCCAAGTCATACGGATTCGACTGTAACGACATCGGACCATCCGGATTCAACTGCAAGAACATCATACTTGATGTAAATATCGATGACGTGTTCCTGGGAGTTGATACTGCGGTTCCCCTTGGCATGATAATTAACGAACTTGTGTCAAATTCCATGAAACATGCCTTCTATCACAGAAAACGGGGGGTCATCAGTGTCGAACTGAAAATCAAAGACAGGTTTTTGGTCCTGAAGATCAGGGATAATGGCGTTGGCCTCCCATCTACGATAGATTTCAGGAATACGGATTCCCTGGGTCTGCAACTTGTGACCACCCTGGTGGATCAGATCGACGGCAACATAGAACTTGATGCAAGCAACGGGACAGAATTCATTATCCATTTCAAAGAAGTAAAATAAGAAGGTACAAGCAATGAACAGCCCGAAGAAAATACTGGTTGTTGAAGACGAGAATGTAGTAGCACTGGACATAAAGAAGAGACTGACGACACTCGGATATGTGGTGCCCAGTATAGCTGCATCGGGTAAGGATGCTATCACTAAGGCAAATGGTTTACTTCCGGACCTGGTGCTTATGGATATAAGACTAAAGGGAGAAATAGACGGTATTGAAGCTGCACAGCAGATCAAGACACAATTGGGTATACCTATAATCTACCTGACAGCCCATTCGGATGAAGAGACACTCAATAGAGCAAAGCAAACCGAACCCGCGGGGTATATAATGAAGCCATTCGAGGAAGATGATCTCCGCACTATCATAGAGGTTGTCCTTTATAAAAACCAGAAGTAAAGTTCCTCTAACAGTGGGTCAGAGTGTATAAATATCTAAGTTTGGGATAGAAAATCCTGTCAGAACAGGTCATATCAGAAAAACAGTATCATTGGACCCGTTTTATTTTTTAGCTGATGACACATGGAATTATCTTTTATTATTTCAGTTAGCTGTTTAAAACAGGACAATATCGTTTCGTTTACTTGAATAGTCTTGATACAGCTCTGCATTCGCATCGGTTCTGCAAAGTATCATTGCCTGTGA
>JAFGCK010000082.1 GCA_016932675.1 Methanosarcinaceae archaeon
AGCCCCGCCAGCGGGAACCTTAGGATACAGTACCTCTTCCCTGTCAGTGCAGACCTCCAGGAAGCAGGGTCCTTCCGCATGCAGGAAAGCTTCCAGGGCATCTTTCAGTTCACTTCTGTCTTTGATCCTTGCAGTGTGAGCGAAGCCGAACGATGCTGCGATCTCGGCAAAGTGGACATCCTTTGGCCTCTGCGTCCCGGTCCTGATACCTCCATAGGCCACGTCCTGCAGGTTCTGGACCATGCCGTCACTCATGTTGTTCAGCATGAGTATCTTGATGGGCAGGTTGAGCGAGGCAATGGTATGCAGCTCTCCCAGGTTCATTCTCAGGCTGCCGTCGCCGTCGATAGCTATGACCCTTGCATCCGGGTTTGCATAATGGACGCCGATGGATGTCGGCATGGAAAAGCCCATCGTCCCGAAGGAACCTGAACTCATGAAGGACTTTGCCTTCTGCATGGGCAGGTACTGGGCTGCCAGCATCTGGTGGTTGCCGACACCTGTAGTTATCATGGTGTTCTCGTCAACATAGTCTGCCAGCAATGCAATGACCTCGGCTGACTGGATGTGTTCGGACTTCCGGTTGTAATCCAGGGGCCAGGATCGCTTCAGGAACCTGGCACGCTCCTGCCACTCCCTGATATACAGGATGATTCTGTTCTTTCTGGCGAAGTCCAGCAGGTCACGGACGGCAGTTGCTGCATCGCCTATGAATGTGAACTTAGGCCCGCGCTCGATCTTTATCTGGTGCATCTTCTCAGGGTTGATATCTATATAGGCTATGTCGGTGCCTATCGCAAACCCGACCTTCTCTGCAACCCTGTCGTCCCAGCGGACGCCGATCGCAAAGAAGAAGTCGTTCTCCTGGATGAGCATGTTCGCATAGGGAGTGCCGAACATTCCCAGCATCCCGAGGTTGAGATCATCCCGTCCGTCAATGACTCCCTTTGCCATGAGAGTGTTAACGGATGGTATCCTGAAATACCCGTTGAACTCCCGGATGGACTGGCTTCCGGCTCCGGAGTTCAGCCCGCCGCCCAGATAGAGCAGCGGTTTTCTGGAGTTCAGGAGCAACTCAAAGAACTCCGCGCACTGTTCCTCGCTCAGGTGCCTGTCATCATGGTAGCTCTCCTCGAAGCGCATGATGTTCATGTCCTGGTACTGATGCATCTTCTGCTGTTTGTCCAGAGGAAAGTCTATAACCACCGGCCCCGGCTTTCCCGACTTTGCAAAGTAGTATGCATCCTTGACTATGGCCTCGATATCATCGTCATTGGACAGCTGTATGACCTTCTTGGCCGCATCCCCGAAGATGCCCGTGACGCTGATGTGCTGGAACGAGTCGGTCCCTATCTTATGTTCCGGGACCTGCCCTGCAAAGACAAGCATGGGGATGCTGTCACCATAGGCATCGGCAACACCTGTGAGGGTGTTGGTGATCGCAGGCCCGGACGTGACTATTGCCACACCGACCTCGTTGCTTGACCGGGAATAGCCGGCGGCACTGAACGCCGCTGACTGTTCGTTCGAATTGATCACTATCTCGATGTTGCTCTTCTCAAGGGCGTGGAACACCGGAAGTATTGCCGCTCCGGTGTATCCGAAAATGTGTTTGACCCCTAGGTCCTCCAGGCATTTAACAAGTATTTCTGCTCCATTCATTTCTTCCATTTTCATTCTCCGTGAAAGAAACAATCCCGGCACAGGACAAACTGCTCAGTAAAGCAACCAAAAACAGCACACTTGAGCCAGAATAGTTTCTGTTATCTTGCTCAAGCGTTCAGCACTACCACTACTACAGCTACGACGGATACGGCAGCTACGGTGTAGTTTATGGTAGTGTTTGACATTAATATTGAAGAAAGGGCAAGTTATATTTAAGGATTGTTGTTTGACAGAAAAAGATAACATTAATGGATCAACACGGGATTCACGCGGATTTTGCCTTTTGCTGGTTTTAGCTTCCGACTCTATTAAGATTCTGTATTAATCGGCGTAAATCCGTGTCTTGAAAGAGGATTCCGGAAAGCGCCGGTTTTAATGAAAAAGAACAGGATTTTAAGCAGGAATTCTAATAAGGCAAGCCCGGAAACATGTTGGAATCAGGTTTCCAGGACATTATGCCATTTCAAAATTCAACTTACTATAAGACTACTGCTCCTCCACCCACTCGTCGCCAACCACAACTCCATCCTTGAATGTGATCACCCTGTCGACATACTTCACATGCCAGGGTTCATGGGTTACCATCACAATCGTCTGGCCATAATTATCGTTCAGGTCCTTGAACACTTCCAGCACCTGTTCTGAGTTTATGGTGTCTAGGTTTGCGCAGGGCTCATCTGCGAACATTATGTCTGGTTTTTTGGCTATGGCCCGTGCGATTGCAACCCTTTGCTTCTCTCCACCGGACAGTTCATCGGGGACCCTGTCATGTTTGTCCTTCAGGCCGACCTTATCCAGTGCCTCAAGGGCTGTCCTGTAGGATTCCTTCTTTGATTTTCCTTCCATCATCGAAAGAATATACACATTCTCTGCGGCTGTCATCTCATTGATGAGGGCATAGTCCTGGAACACATAACCCACCTGGGTCAGCCGATAATAGCTCCTCTCCGCCTCAGGCAGGCGGGAAACTTTCAGGCCCCGGATGGTGTATTCACCACCTGTTGCATCGTCCAGCAGTGCCAGAATTCTCAGAAGGGTAGTTTTTCCGCTCCCAGATGCCCCCATTATGGCTACGAATTCCCCTTTCCTTATCTCGAAGGAAACACCATTCAGAGCCCTGACGGTTGTAGCCCCTGAGCCATAATACCGTTTGAGGTCCTTTACCCTGATCATTTCAACGCCCCCATATGGCTTTGAGTATGCTCTCCTTTGACACGCTCCATGCCGGAAGTGTCCCGGCTATTACTGAAAGCGTGAGCATGGTTACTATGCTCTGGATGAGCAGCATCGGATCGATCTGTGGCCTTATTTTCATGGTCTCATAGAATATCACCGGGTTTGCCTGGAAATAGATCATAAGTGACAGGTACAATACCATTCCTGCGAAAATCCCCAGGGAAACATAGAACATACTGAGGAATGCATAGGACAGGACTATGGATCCTGGTGTGATGCCTATTGCCTTCAGGATACCAATCTCCTTTTTCCTGTTAAGTATGTTAATGTAGATTATGATGAGGATCAATGCCGCACCCACGATCAGACCTACGAACTTCGACATGACATCTATAGCGCCCAGGCTTTGCATTGCCTGCCTGATGAGAGCCTCGGATTTGTCAGCCCATGTAAAGACCTGCTCATTAACCCCGGCTTCCCTGATCTTCACCTTCATTTGCTCTTCAGTGCCCGCCTCATCGATCCTTACGACCACACTGGTGGCCTCACCCACATCAAGACCGTATACTTCTTCTATCTCTTTGTAATGGACCATTGCATTCAGGTCTACCAGTTCGAACGTAGCTTCCATGATACCTTTGACCTTATAGGTCCTCTTTACACCATTGCTGTATGTTACATCAACAAGTGATCCCACTCTGGCCTCACCCAGGTCATCATATATTTCCCCGAATGATGTACTTGTACCTGAGATTATAGAACCGATGATGATCTCATCCCGGGAAAGTTCTCCTAAAAAATCTCCTTCTTTGATAATGTATGGGTAGCGTGAGATCTCATATTCCTCTGTGGGAAGAACACCTGTCACTGTCACCCCCACAACTTTCTGTTTGTGCTCGACAGATGCACCCACATCCAGCCTCTTTGTTGCAGCCCTGACCCCTTCCACGGCACGGACCTTCTGCAGGACGTTATCGGCATTGTTGATGTAGGTATTATCTCCTGTAGGTTCGATCACAATATCCCCGTAGGGGTAGTCCTGCATGAAACCGGTGAACAGGACCGTCATCCCTCCTATCATTGATGGGAGGAACACCAGGTTCATGAAGATGAGGGAGAGGACGAAGACGATGAAAATCAATGTTTTTTTGTTCCCTCGCTTTATGCTGCTGGCTGCAATGAGAGCTCCAACCCTGATATCATCGATCATAACAGAGACCTCTACTCTTCTGTGTCCTCAACAGGGCCGTTACCGCCTTCCATTAGCTGCCTGATGATCTCATCCTTTGTTTTTTTCGTTCTGTAGTTGTTGTAGACCAGTCCGCCGATGACCGCAAGAAGCAGCAACACGATTATGATCGTTCCTGTCCCGTTACTTCTTTCCATGACTATGACACTGATCTTCGTTTCGATCTGCTCCTCTCCGAAATCATCGATATATGTGATGGTCACAGGTATCTCGAACTCTCCTGCCTGATCTGCCATAAAGGTAATAACTGCAGGTCCGTCCTCAGCAGGATCGAGGGTTCCTATGAAGGATTCTTTCAACCCTCTGAAAGGATGGTCTGCATAGACGCGTATTGAATTGATAGTCCTGTCACCGGAGTTTTCGACCCTCATTGTCAATTCTACGGTATCATCTATCTGAGGAAGGACCGGATCGACCTTTACAGATGCAAGGTTAAGACTTCCTTTTCTTCCAAGCACGGTGATCTGAATGCTATATTCATCCGTTTGCAGTCCATAATCATCTTCATAGTTTATGATGACAGGGATCTCAAAGGTCCCTGGACTGTCTGCCTTGAACTTGAATAACGCGGTTTGATCAACACCCGGTGCAAGAGAGCCAACCGTAGAATTCTTTATTCCTCTGAAGTCATGATCAAGGTTGACTGCAACGGATTTTGCTATTGCGTCACCAAAGTTCTCTATTTCCAGGTTCAGGTCAACCGTATCTCCTTCATAGATATATGCAGGATTTGTCCAGACAGAAGATATCCCTGGCTCGGCGTGCTCGCCTGTCACTATAACTTCAACTTCATAATATTTTACTACGTATACATCCTCACTTCCATAGGTCAATCTCATTTTTATAATATGAGGACCGGGGTTTGCATCAGGAGTTGTCCTCATATGGTACCTCAGCTGCCTTTCGCTGTCACGGTATACGAATCTGGGAATATAAGCGACCAGATCTTCTGTAACTATGATATCCGGGGGGATGCGGATTATTTCAAAAGTGACGTTTTCAGGAACCCTGGTGCCGCAATTCTCAAGGCTGATACCCACGGTGAATTGCTCATTAATGCCTACTGAACTGGGGCTTATGTCCTCTACAACCGCTGTTAAACACTCATCACCAGCAGATACTGCCTGAACAGCATTTGTTCCTGTTAAAAGGATTGTAAAGATCAACAGGGCCAGATATGCCAGTTTTGTATTATGATTCATTCTGTGATCATCTCTTTTTGAATTTTTTCCGTAAATTCGATCGTGTTCTTAAAAATCAGATCCAATGCAATCATTTGCTGGTAATATTGTTCAATCACCCGGAGTGTTCTTTCGGAACTTTCCGCTTTGCTGTTTTTACATTTTTCAATTATACGGGGAAGATCATTTAGTGCAGGAACGACAATGAATTCGATCTTGGACCTTATGACAGCAATGGACAGTGTCAGCATATTCCTCTGAGCTGAAAAGTATAACTTTTTAGAACCGGGTTTCTTTGTTTTCTCCACGACCCTTATGTTACTAAGCAGTTTCATTGTTGCACTAACTGCTGAAAAACTATACCCTGTGATTGCAGAAAGCTCTTCCAATGTAAGTGGGTCCGGTTCAGAATACAAGATTGCGATTAGTCGGGAAGATAATTCGTTAAATACCTGGGATTTTATCCCCTGATATACAAGATTCTCAAATTCCTTTTTTGTAGTTCCCATCATAACCACATTTCTGCTATTTTCAGTTATTACAATAAATAATGTAAATCAACTTATAATTTTTGGTGGTTATAATGGGAATTGGAGGTGATCACGGATTTATCAAATATGCCCTCTAAAAAGTACATCTTCTTTAGTCTTTAAAACAAGATTGAAGCAGAATAAAACCTTAAAATTTGCTGAGGAGGACGTATTATCCTCCTCTGTGTGATATTTTATGCAACCTCCGCTTATACCACTAAACGAAGATTACAAATGGAAATTGTTGCCTGAAATACTAAATGTTTTCGATTCAAGAGCAACCAGGCAAATTCTTTCAAGGAGGGGCATTCTGCCCCTCCAAAGATCAATCCCTGCTCTAAAAAATAGTTCTCTTGAGCATGTTCTTTTCAAGTGACATATCGTACGTTGTAAGAGAA
>JAFGCK010000083.1 GCA_016932675.1 Methanosarcinaceae archaeon
ATTCTGATAGCAGTCATATTGCGGCCCATTTCATTATATCCGCCGACTGCAATTATACCTATTTCAGTCATATATTATCCTCTTGTATTTATAAAATTGATTTAATTTATCTATCTTTTTCAAATGACAGTTATACTATCTGGAAATCACTCTTCTCTGAACGCAGTGCAAACTCCTTTGCGTCAAAACCCCGAAGTTCGATGTATTCCTTCGTCCATCCGGTTATTACTGTGGGAGTTGAGTGTAGTTTCTTTATATCCCCACAACCGCTGAGGAACATTGCCACCTTCAGTTCTCCAAGTATCCTGGAGATGTTTTCCTTTACTTCTTTTTTCCCTTTCATGGCCGGTTCTACAAAAGGCAGTGCAGCACTGGCAAGTGATGAGCCAAGGGCAAGGCACTTTGCTATGTCGAGACCTGTCCTTACACCGCCCGTGGCAATTACCGGAAGTAATGCATTGCACTCTATTATACTGGGGACGGTGGGTATCCCGAAATCCCAGAAAAGTTCGCCAAGCAGTTCTGATATGATGTCCTCTCTTTCCCTGGCACGGTAGACCTCCACACCTGCCCAGCTCGTCCCGCCGACACCGCCGACGTCTATGGCTGCAACACCTGCATCCTTTAACAGCCTGGCATCTTCCTGGGATATCCCTGCTCCCGTTTCCTTTACAATTATGGGGACCTTAAGGCGGCAGATCTCCCTGATACTTTCCAGTGCTCCTGATGCATCCCTGTCGCCTTCGGGCTGTATGGCCTCCTGCAGGAAGTTCAGGTGTATTGCCATGGCATCGGCATCGATCATCTCTATTAATTCTTCAATGCCTTCAATTCCATATTCCTGTATCTGTGCAGCCCCTATATTTCCGTAAACAAATGCGCTGGGCGCCATATCGCGAACGATCCTGAACGATTCTTCCTGTGCAGGATCCTCAATAGCTGCCCTCTGGCTGCCAACGCCTATCCCCAGGCCAAGCTCTTCAACAGCACCAGCAAGGGCTGCATTGATGGCTGTAGTTCCGGGGTGTCCTCCTGTAATGGAAGCTATCATAAAGGGTGCTTTCAGTTCATTCCCGAGGAACTCCACTGACAGGTCGATCTCATCCATTGATATTTCAGGAAGGGCCCTGTGCACAAGCACAATATCATCAAATCCTGCACCTTTCTTCCTGGATTCCACCGGACTTGTGGCGCATAACTGAAGGTGTTCGATCTTTCTCTGTGAAGTGCTCATGGTCTTTATCCTTAATATTCCTCTTTTGAGATGGCAGTGCCAATGTTTCTGCCACTTAAAAAGCCTGAAACATTTCCGGGATGTCCTGCGTTGAAAATGTATGAGTTGATATTCGATGATTCACTAAGGTTTAACAGTTCAAGTACCTTTCCCAGCATACCGCCTGTAACATCTGTACTTGCAGAACCACCGATGAATCTTTTGATCTCTTTGAAGTTGGCAGGTGTGATCCTTTCAATGGTCCTGCCTTTTCCATCGAGCACTCCGTCCTCAGCACTTCCGATACCTATCCGCTCTGCCTTTAACCTGTAAGCAAGATAGGGTACGATCTGGTCGCCTGAGAGTACGGATGTCCCGAGTTCCCTGTCCATCACAACATCACCATGTAGTACGGGTACAAAGCTGCTATCTATCATTGTGCTTATCTGTTCCAGGAACATGTTCCTGATCCTTGTGTCTTCAGAGAGCACACAGTTCATGGGGTGCACTCCGATGGCGTTGACCCCGGCTTCATTCAGTGCAGCGACTATCAGGCTGTTCAGTCTTTTTACCGACAGGTGAGTTATGATGCTTCCCCTGGGGTCGAACTTCCCATTGATATCATAGCGTTTTGCCTGGGGGTGCCCGAAAGAGCCTGCACCGTGAACGATGACCAGTCTGGAATCATACCCCGCGATCTCCTCTGCGATACGTCTGATCTCCCCAGTCCTGGCAGTACCTTCATCTTTTCCTTTATCAGTGATGACACTCCCGCCTATCTTCAATACAGTAATGCTCTGATCATCTTTCATATTATGGCTCCATCCGGACACCTTCATGTGTGTTCCTTGTGAGGATGGCCTGCGCACCTGTATTTTTTATTGCCCGGAAGACCTCGTCCGCATCTTCCCGGCCTGCAAGTGCGACAATACAGCCTCCGCCGCCTGCTCCCGTGATCTTTGACGAGATGGCACCAGCGTTCCTCGCAGCGTATACCAATTCTGACAGTTCGGCGCCCCCGACACCAATAGCATCGAGAAGCCCTTGATTTACGTTCATCAGTTTACCGATGGTCCCATAGTCTTTCCTGTTGACATGCTCTTCGGCGATGTGTGCCATCTTCCCTATGTCACCGAGTATGGTGTCAATGATCTCCGGAAATTCCTGTCGCAGCTTTGCTACGTTTGATACCAGTTCCTTTGTTGATGAGAATTTGCCGGTGTTGCCTATGACGATCTGGCAGTCCAGGCCCTTAAGTTTGCGGCGTTCCGGGACCAGCATTACTCCGCCCATGGTACTCACATAGGTATCAGTAGGACTGGCGTTCCCCTGTACTTCCCTTTCAATGCTGTGTGCCATGCCGGCAACATCCTCCAGTTGCAGTCCGCATGCATAAAGCTGGTTCAATGCCTGTATCGTTGCAACGGTCACTGCTGCAGACGAGCCCAGTCCCGAACCCACGGGCAGTTCGGATTCAATTCTGATCCTGACCCCTTCGATTCTCTTGTAGTCCTGCATCATCTCGATAACCTTTGATACGTAGGGATGGACCTCCAGGTCCAGGCCCGTTGTTCCGAGCACCGATCCTATGATGAACGAATCATGTTTTGCTGCCTGCACCCTTGTACGCAGATCGATGGCGCAGCAAATGGCACTGTGCCCGTAAACAACTGCATGTTCACCGAACAGATATATTTTCCCGGGTGCAGAACATGTTATCATACATATCTCCTGATTATCTTAATGAACAGATAATTATTCAACGATCAGTGCGGCATAGCCTACTACCTGTGAATAGTCCCCGCTCACATCACCGCTGTTGGCATACCTGAGCAGGCTGACATTGCTTGCACCAAATTCCCTTGCTGCTGTGAGCATGGCAGCGATCGGGCCAAAACCGCAGGCAGTGATATTTCTTTCTTCCCTTCTCCGGTAGAACTCAGGAATGTCTCCCCTGATCACAGCCTCTAGCAGGTACCTGTCATTATCTGATGCTATCTTTGCAGGCTGGTAATGTGTGAGATCGCTGGAAGCTATGAAGACGACACTTTTGCCGCTTGCCTTTGCAGCCAGTGAGACCTCCTTTCCTACCTCGACAGCTGTCTCTTCATCCTGCAGTCCCATGCAGATGGGAAGTATCCGGAACTCATTTTCGAACCTGTACTGGAGAAAAGGAAGCTGCACCTCAATGGAATGCTCGTACCTGTGTGCAAGCTCATCAAAGTCCACAATGGTTCCGGCAAGGAGTTTCCCGATATCTCTGTCGGTATCTACTATTCCAAGCGGTGTTGTCCATGTTTCCTGGGAAAGGGCTACTGCGGACCCATATCCTGTATGGTTGGGACCGAACAGTACATATGTATCTGCTTTTGGGAGCAAGGCATAGGCATGGGCCGCAACCGCCCCCGAATAAATATATCCGGCATGGGGTACCACAGCACCCCTTGCATCCCTTTCCCGGATCTCCAGGTCTTTAAAGCACCTGTTCAGCTCCTTCTTCAGTTCCTTATGGCCAAGTGGATAAAACTGACCTGCAACTGCTGTTTGTCTCATACTACTTATCACCCCGTAGATATATACGGGTCTTTTCTATTTGTAGTATGCCTGTGCAACTGATGGTTTCAGACGCCTGCTTCGAATTTTTCGAGTTCGTAGTTGAACATTGAATTATTGGCGCTTGCAACTTCCCTTGCAAGCAGCCAGTAGACAAGTGAAAGTGCCTTTCTTCCTTTGTTGTTGGTTGGTATGACCAGATCGACATTTGATGTCATGTTGTTTGTATCACAAAGGGCGACGACCGGTATTCCGATGTCTCTTGCTTCCTTGATCACCTGTGCATCTCCTGTGGGGTCTGTAACTATGACCACGTCAGGTTCAAAGAAATGTTCAACCGTAGGGTTTGTGAGTGTTCCCGGGATGAACCTTCCGACCATGGACTTTGCGCCAATGGCCTTTGCGAACATCTTTGCAGGATATTGCCCGTACTGCCTTGCAGATACCACCAGTATCCTGGCAGGGTCGTATGAGGACAGGAAGTTTGCAGCCAGCTTGATCCTCTCGTCCGTTGCCTGGATGTCAAGGACATAGAGCCCATCGGTCCTTACACGGTATACGAACTTCATCATGTTCTCGGTCTTCTGCTGGGTACCGATGTGCACTCCTGCTGCAAGGTATTCATCGATTGGGACAAGTGAAGTGGTCTTCTCTCCTTCTCCTGCTTCCTTTGCCTCTGTAGCTTCTTTTACTTTACTCTCAATATCTGTGTTGTTATCTTCAGTAATTTTAATATCTTCAGTATCCATTCTATCACCTTAAGAAAAATCTCTTTTTACTGTAATGGGAATTATTCCCATTTCAAACTCTTTTTTAGCAAGATAAAGGGAATTTGTATTTTGATCATCGATCAGCACTGGCGCCCCCATTGAAATCTGTAATGATCTTGCTCCAATGATCCTTGCTTTTTCATACCTTGTATAGTGTTCTGTGTTCAATCGATCACCTAACGTACAATTCCGTAACAATGACAATTAAAATAGTTCGACCATGGCATTTACCGGCATTAGAACAGCTCCTGTTGAATAAACCTGCTATGGTCTGAGTTTACTTGAATAGATCTTATCCGGAATCCCTCCGAATGTGGTCGCATGTCTCAACGTGGCTTATTCCAGTGTTCACCTTAAAAGGTATGGGACCGCTGAGATTTGAACTCAGGTACCGGCGTCATCCGCATGAACTTCTCATGTCCCGAACGCCGAAGGATGGTCCAAGCTACCCTACGGTCCCTTACTGGTATGGAGCCAGTGTATCTACAAGTTCGACGTGGGAAAGGATCATCCTGCGGCAGCAGTACCTTGTGACACCAAGTTCATCAAGTACTCTGCCAGGATTCTCACCTTCCTGGACACGTCTCTTGTATTCTTCCCAACAGTTTGAAATTACCTTTCCGCAGGTAAAACACCGGACTGGAATCATTTCTTAAAGCTCACCTGTATGATTTCTGATACTTGGAACGTGCACCAGGTCCGCCGAACTTCTTTGTTTCCTTCTGCCTGGAATCGTTTACAAGCAGGTTACGGTCATATGCCATGTAAGTGTCACGGATCTCGGTATCGTTGGTCCAATCTACTATGCCTCTTGCGATAGCTGTCCTGACCGCATTTGCCTGCCCCATGATGCCGCCTCCGTTCACAGTGACATCGATATCAAGGGTAGCAGCAGTATCGCCTGCAAGCATGACCGCCTCATCGATCTTCAATTTCGCGAACTCAGGATCATATATCTCAAGAGGTTTCTTGTTAATGCGTACTCTTCCTGTTCCCTTTTTGATGGTTGCACGTGCAATTGCTGACTTCTTTTTACCGGATGAAGTTACAACTTTAATAGACATTTCTTACTCTCCTCAGAATCTGGAACCCAATTTTGTGCTGACCTGGCCAAGGGTGATGTACTTGTTAGAGCTAAGACGGTTCATATCAGCTTCAGTAACGCTTGTTATTTCCTTGTCCCTGAACTCTGCCGGTACCCCTACATAGACCATGAGGCGTCCCATTGCATCTTTCCCTCTGGCGCGTTTGTAAGGAAGCATTCCCCTGACAGTCCTTTTCAGTATCCTTTCAGGCCTTTTTGGGAAATAAGGCCCGAATTCGCGGTTACCAATCTTCAGCATCTCGTCGTACTCCTTTATGGTACTGACCCTGGAACCTGATATCACTGCTTTCTCAGCATTTACTATGTCTATCTGTTCGCCTGCAAGTAACCTCTTTGCCACGGCACTGGCCAGCCTTCCCATAATGAGTCCGTCTGCATCGATAATTGTCATCATGATCACCTTTACTGCAAGATCCTTATTCCTGATCCCTCTGGATTCCCTTCGAGGGCCTGTTCGATCGTTAAACACTTCCCACCAAGGCCGGTGATCTTTTCCTTTGCTGTTGAACTGAAGCTCAATGCAACGACATTCGCTGCTTTGCCGATAACTCCAGAACCCAGTACCTTTCCAGGTATGAGAACGGTCTCATTCTCATTTGCATACCTGTTGATCTTACTGAGATTAACTTCAGCATAGTTCTGCCTTGGTCTTTCCAGCCTGACCGCCACATCTCTCCAGACGGGCACATCGTTTTCACGGGATACCTGCTTAAGGTTCGCAATAAGTTTTGGTATCCGTGGGTTTGTTTTTCTAATTATTTTAACAAATGTTTTTTTGCTCATAATGTTCCTCCGCAAGATTATGTCTCACTCACGCATACATATGCGTTCGAACATCCCGTAAGGTGTCAGTATAGTAAGAACATGGAATCTATCAGGGATAGACTCGTCTCTCTGAATAACATTACTAGTACATAAAGGTTATGTGATCATTCTTTATTCATGAACTTTTCATATATTTTTTGATATACGTCCTCTACGTCGCATCCCTCTCCCCTGGCAACGATCAGGGCTGCAATCTCAATGTCCACAAGGTCCCCAAGCCTCTCCTGAAGGCCATTGATCCTGGCAATGGCCTCTTTTTCGCTTATACCCGTCTTTGCGGCGATCCCGGCAATAAGTTCCTCTATGGGGGTCTTTTCAGTAAATATGTTTTCCGACGGCCTGAAGCCCGGGGGCAGCTTTATTCTGTCAATTGCAAATGCAGGCACCAGCCTGTTACCCTCCAGTCTTAGTAACCTGGAGCCGATGGCTCTGTCCCTTACCTTTGATGCGAGATCGGGAGCCATCCACTTAAGGTCAAAGGAAAGTGCAAACTCAAAATCCTTTATTGAAAGTGAGGATGTTGCTTTTTTCTTGAAGGGTGCCGCAACGACCAGTGTCAGTTCATCCATTTATGAGCCACGTCTTAGTTCATCTATGATCGTATCCGCGACCCTGCCGCATTCAGTGCGCTTTTGGCCGTCAATGTGATTTATCTGAAGTACCAGGAGTTCATTCTCAAGGATCGCGCGCACAAGGTAAATGTCACCCCTGAAAGCAACTCTGTTGTATTTACCGTCGAGATAGCTGTAGTTCAGATTTATCCTGAAGTCAATGATCCCTTCCTTTTCTATGGTGCCGATGATCTCATCGACGGTCTCATAGTTCAACGGTGCAAAATCTATGCCGTTGGTCACGATCTCCACACGTATCTCCCTTTTAGCCTGTATCCTGTGGCCTCGCTGGGCTACGGATTCGGTGACAAACATCCCAAATTTGCCATCCATGTTCGCCATGACCTTTGTAAAAAATGGCAGGTCCGAATGGTATCGGTATTTCTGTTCGAACTCTACCTGTCTGTGGGGAAACCGGTGATATATTCGCTTTCTCATCATTTTAAAGAATCATCTTCCGCCTGTGCAATTAATTTGCAATGCCTATTATAATATGCATGTTATAATAATCTTGCTCTACAGGTGTTTTCAGAGTTTGATGAGTTTGGCATCAATGATCCCTTCTACAGACCTCATCTCCTTGAGAATGGGGTCCGGAACCTCTGAATCAACATTAAGGGCCATGATGGTTGTCCCGCCGATCTCTACTCTGCCAACCTGCATCCCCGATATGTTGATATTGTTCTTCCCTAGTACGATGCAGCATGGCCCGATAACATTCGGTTTGTTGATATGCTTTGCAACAATGATATATCCGGATGGATCAATATCTACACTCTCATTATCAATGCTTATGATCTTCCCCTTATCAGCAATAACTGTACCTGTGATCGATTCAGTCTCATTGCCTTTTGTGATCCGGATGCCGATAGTGGATGCATATTCTTCCGATGTCTCTGACTTGCTTTCGATGACATCCACCTTTCTGGATTTTGCAAGGGAGGCTGAATTGACATAATTGACTGCTGATCCCAGGGCCACCTGAAGCATGCCTTTCAATGCCGCAACGGTAATTGGCCTTGTGTCCTTCTCTGCGATCTCACCATTGTAGCTGATCTCGATCTTCTCAAAATTCTTGCCAAGTAGTTGTGCACAGGCTTTGCTCATGGTTTCGGCAAGCTGTATATATGGGGCAAGCATTGTCATGACCTCTGGCTTGACAGAGGGTATATTGATAGCGTTCCTTGCAGTTCCTCCATTAAGTACCGAAATAACCTCTTCGGCAACAGACACTGCAACATTTATCTGTGCTTCCTTTGTGGATGCTCCGAGATGCGGCGTAACTATAAGCTTATCACAGTCAAGCAACGGGCTGTCAAAGGGGGGTTCATTTACGAATACATCTACTGCAGCACCGGCAATTTTTCCGCTATTGAGTGCTTCTGCAAGTGCTTCCTCATTTATTATACCCCCGCGGGCGCAGTTAATGACCCTGGCATTGCTTTTCATCATATCGAACTCGGCCCTGTCGATAATGTTCCTTGTCTCTTTTGTCAGGGGTGTGTGGACCGTTATGAAGTCAGCCTCCTTTGCTATCTCCTGCACTGTCCTGAGCTTTACCCCGAGTTCCTTTGCCCTTTCCTCTGAGATGAACGGGTCATAGGCAATAACGTGCATTCCCAGGCTCTGTGCCCGTTTTGCAACTTCGGCACCGATGCGCCCCAGACCGATCACGCCAAGGGTCTTGCCGTTTACCTCAACACCCATGAACTTCTTACGTTCCCATTTCCTTGATTTCAGGGACAGATCTGCCTGAGGTATGTTCCTTGAAAGTGCAAGCATCATCGCGATCGTGTGTTCAGCGGCTGAGAGCATATTGCCCTCGGGAGCATTAACAACGATAATCCCTTTTTCGGTAGCTGCCTCCACGTCAACATTGTCGACACCGACTCCTGCCCTTCCGATTATCTTCATTTTGTCCGCGGCTTCGATCACTTTTCTTGTTACCTGTGTCCCGCTACGTATAACAAGGGCTTCGTAACCTGGTATCTTTTTCACCAGTTCTTCTTCCGAGAGCCCGGTTAACACGTCGACTGCAAAGTGCTGACTGAGTTTTGTCAATCCCTGTTCGGA
>JAFGCK010000084.1 GCA_016932675.1 Methanosarcinaceae archaeon
ATACTTCTTTATCGAAGTCCTTATCAGGAGGTGTAAATGGTAGCATTGGTGATTACTAGGTAGTATACGTTCGGAAATTTACAGTCATAGCAGTTGTCTTGGCTTTGTTCTTTTGAAGGCCTGAAGTGTCAGTTATATTGACTAATAGAAGTAAATTAATAATTATCAGAAATATATGTTAGGGAAGTGATTAACTATGGAAGGAGAAGTAACAATTAAAGATACGACCGCGGGAAGCCCGGCGGCAGTAGGTTTCTACGGTCTTGGTTTTGCAGCTTCATTTGCGGGACTGCTGAACATGGGAATGATCCCGGATGCGCTAATGGTAATTGCAATGGCAATTATGCTTGGTGGTATTGCTGAGGTGATAGCGGGTCTGCAGCTATGGAGAAAAGGTGACACGTTTGGTGCAAGCGCATTCACGATCTTTGGTCTGTGGTGGCTAGGTTTCTCATACATAAACCTCGCCCCGGCCGGCCTGTTCGATGCAACAATGGCAGCAGCAAGTAATGCATCAATGGGATATTTCACGCTCCTGTGGGGTATCATAGCGATCTTGCTCACAATTGCTACACTCAAGATCGGCGTAAAGATGATAATCGTGGTCTTTGTAGTGCTTGACCTTACATTCCTCAGCCTGGCACTTGTGTTCTTCGGACTGTTCCCACTTGCAATCTCAGGATTGATAACCCTGATCACCGGCCTCTGTTCACTGTACCTTGCAAATGCACTGGTCATGGATGCAGTTGGAATTAAAGTACCATTCTAAGTGGAATCGGTCTTCAGACAAAAAAAAAGTCCGGCTTTATGCCGGCACCATTTTCTTTTTTTATTGTCAGGACCTTTCAGAGTGGATTGAAGCGTCTTGCCCTTTCCGTGGACTCTATGGACATGAGCTCTTTTCCGTCCATATATACATGGATCAGTCCGCCGGACTCTGAAACCGTTACGGCTATGGCCACCGTGTCCCTTGTGATGGCAGCAGCTGACACGTGCCGGCCGCCAAGCCCTTTGTCCAGCCGTATATCCCTTGCATCGATATCAAGGTATCTTCCGGCTGCTTCCATTCTTCCTTGTTCGGACACTACGAAGACACCGTCAAGCTGGGCAAATTCCTTCACTGATTCCCAGTTCTTCTTATTGAGCACATTCCTGTCCTCATCCATGTGACCGGAATATGGATTGAGGATTATCTGGTGCGAACGGTTCATAACCTCTTCAACATCCCCGATTATAAATGCGGTGCCTACGGGTTTACCTTCACGCCCGGTATTTGATATGTCAAAAGCGATTTTAAGCACTGTCCTTATAACGTTCGGGCTGACCCTTTCCTCTAAGGTTTTTAATGTCTGCACAAGCTGGTTCTCTTCAAGATAATGTACGATTATGGCAATGGAATCTGCAGTTTCAACGATACCAACTACAATTCCTTCTTTCAGTTCTCCCAGCACATGCTCTGTAGCCGATATCTCAGCGATCTGGTCAACAATTCCGGTGCTTTGCTGTGTGATCCTTTCGGTAATTCCCTTGTTTTTCTCCTCCCTGGGTTTGCTGGTAGTTACCAGGTGGTCGATTATGCTTTTTGTTCTCCTTGAACTGAAAAGGATGGGGACATCTGTTTTGATACCTTCAAGACTTACATCTGCGGAAACTATTATGGCGCTTGATCCAAGATCTTCCGCAAGTTTTATCGCAGCATTCAGAATCGTCTTGATATCATCCATTAGGTCCCCTCTTGCATGCCATTATCCAAGGCCGTAATTATAATATCTTTCATTATAAATAAAAACTTGCTTGTAGCGTCAACAATATAAATTCTCAGATAGAATGATTAATTGGTGATCGTTTGGTGAGAGTTTTTGTAGCAGTGGATCTGCCGGAGGAGTTGCAACCTAAAATCACTGATATCCAGTCAAAGTTCAGTGACTTCAAGTTCAAATTCGTCAAACCTGATATTATGCACATCACCATGAAATTCCTGGGCGAGGTTCCTGAAGAGATGCTGGAAAAGATTTCAAAGGCCCTTGATTCTGTTTCCTCTGAAACTTTTGAAACAACTGTCAGGGGAGTGGGTGTTTTCCCAAAGCCCCGCTTTGCCAAGGTCATCTGGCTGGGTTGTGAGGGTGACTTTGAACAATTACACAGTTCGATCGAAGAATCGTTATCCTCCTTCGAGTTTGTTAAAGACCTTCATCCCTTCAGTGCGCATGCCACCCTTGCAAGGGTGAAGTATCTGCCCAAAAAGAAAAAAGAAGATTTCATGCAACTCCTTGATGAGCTTAAAGACATCGATGTAGGCAAAATGCAGGTACGTTCTATCAGGCTCAAGAAAAGTACTCTTACGCCGGAAGGGCCTGTTTACGAGACACTGCATGAAGTAATGCTAGGATGACCGGTCAGGTCACCCTTTCAGGAACTCTCCTGTGAATTGTCCTCTGAACTGCTTTCATATTCTGAAAATCCACTGGAGCGAACCAATCTCTTATCTGCTGTTATTATCAGACATTCGACCCCTTCCAGTCTCTCTGCCATCTCAAGTCCGTCCTCCTCACCCATAACAAAAATGGCTGTTGCAAAAGCATCTGCATCCATTGCACTTTCAGATATAACGGTAACACTGATAAGGCTCTGTGCAGGACATCCTGTGCGCGGGTCCGCAATATGAGATACTCTGGCAGCATCGTTGAAATAGCGCTCGTAATTCCCGCTTGTGGCAACTGCCATGTCTTTTATGTCCATCACTGCCACCGCTTCACCGGTTTTATCCGGGTTCTGCAGACCTATTTTCCAGGGTGTAGCATCCTGCTTGAGTCCAATATATCTGCCGTCACCGCCTGCATTGACAAATCCGGCCTCAACACCGTCCTCTATCAAAGACCCGATTGCAAGGTCAACGGCATATCCCTTAGCAACCCCTCCCAGTGTCAGCATCATGCCTTCGCCCAGGGTGATGTTGCCATCTTCTGTCCGGATAGCAGAATAGTCCACGAGTTCAAGCGTCTCGTTGATCTCTTCGGGAGTAGGGTCTCTGGGAATGTCGAGACTATACTTGCTCTTCCAGAGATCGAGTATCGGGAGTATCGATATATCGAATGCTCCCTGGCTGCTCTGGGAATAATACTTCGATCGGTTGATGACATATACGATATCAGCGTTCGCTTCATTGAGATGACCCTGTTCGTTCAGCATGCTAAGTTCACTGCTGTTATCGTAGTTGTTCATCAGCCCGTCTATATACTCTATCCTTTCAAAGGCCTTTTCGATCGAATCCCCTGCCTTTGTCTCATTGGAGCTTATTACGCTGACAGTCACTGTGGTATCCATAAGACTCCTGGTGGAGGAATAGACCTGTTCGGTTTCCGCTTTATCCTCTGCTATCCCGGGCAGGTAATCTGTCATTAATAATACTGTAAAAATCGCTATCAGTAAAATGGCAATAGTTTTATACACCATGCCGTATGAAAAGAAATAATTGATATTTATGTACGGCGGTACATTAGAAGAAGGAAATTTTCGGTCTATTTGGTTATATAATCTATCAAGGAAGTAGTGTTATGAGCAATCCCAGCATAAAAAAAGGCACAGGAGGTAGTTCAAGTAAGGACAAGTACCTGGTCGTGGCCCTTCATCAGTTAATGGAAGAGTATGGTTGGAGAGGTATTGAGAAACATTTCGGCTTTGTGAAACATCATATTATCTATGTCAAGCCGGACTCACCTCTTGATAAGATCGAACTCAAGGCAAATGTTCTTGGAAATCACATGGATGTGGACTTTTTAGGCGTCACTCCGAAGAAAGGGCTTCTCGACAGGGTATTTGACTTTAACATAAGAGTGGTCCGAAAGTCGTTCGAGATAAGCAAATATGTCTCAGAAGACTTGAAAATCATGAACGAGCAGGGCCTTAGGAACAGTGTCGTTGTAGTTATCAAGCAACTCGAAGAAGCAGCAGTTAAGAAAGAACAGTGAGGTAACCATGGACAGATTGAATACAGTTCTGATCATAATTCTTATTTTTATGTTCGCTGCGGCGGGTGTTTATGCTTTTGCAGGTTATAGTGGCAGCGGTGTTCTTGCGACACATTACATGACCGAACAGAAATGGTCTGACAGTTCATGCGGGGGTTGTCATATTGGCATGCACGAAGAAGTTGCGGCATCATACCACGTGGAACAGGATCTGAAAAAATGGACTTCTCTTATGGAATACGGTGTCGATGTCGACAGTATTGATGGGGAGGACCGGGCTCTTAGCTTAGGCCAGCTGCATCCGGGTGGCGGCTACATGGAAGAATATGGTGTTGAGCTCGACTGCATGGTGTGCCATGAGCAGAACGGCCTCTATGATTATGAGGCAAGGTCTGAGGTCATTGGATCCGGGGACTTTGAAATGGCCGATGAGGCAGCACTCGGGGAAGCAAGGTCTGAAATTCAGAAAGAATCCCTGTATATCATCAGTTACATGCTTGATGTGCTGGCACCTCTCCCGCTTGTGACCGAGATACACGACGAGGTCAATGCAGGGCCAAGGGCCGACCAGTGTGCAAACACCTGTCATATCAGCGAAGTTGCAAAAACAGCTGTGACCTGGGCTGACGAGAACCATGCCCTTTACGATGTGCATGCCGATCTGAATTGTGTGGATTGTCATGAAACAGAAGACCACCAGATCGGTGGTCCTGAACTACTGGATGCACCGGAATCTGTTGCGCAAGCTTACGGAACTGAGGTGAAGAGCTGTGATTCAGAAGGCTGCCATGCCGGTATCTCACATGGTGCAATGGTAGACGGACACCTTGAAACACTTGAGTGTGAGGCATGCCACATACCTGTTCTGCCCGGAGCTGGAATTGAAGGTGGGGCCGCGCTTGAGATGTTCAGCTGGGCCAGCGGTGAGAGAGAGGAAGTTACCCATGACTCAGAGTTCTCGCCTACCGTCTACTGGTATAGCGGAGTACCCTACGACAGCCTGCCTGTGAAGTCTGATATGACCGGGGATGCAATGCTGAAACCTTTCAATGTTATCACCGGAGTATGGTGGGATGAAGGAGTTGATCCGGAAGTCACTGCAGATCCGAACGGAAGCGCATCCATAGGTGATCCGATAGCACCTGCAATAGTGCTCGGGGCGGATCTGGATGGCGACGGCGAGGTCATGGCTGAAGAGATACGGACCTACGACGGCAACTCCGACGGTGAGGCTGATTATCCGGACGCAGTCCTCAGGCATGTTGAGATGTATCTCCCCGTAAGCCATAATATCGCAGGTTCAGAGGTCGGACTTGCAGATCCTTTGGTTTGTGCAGATTGCCATGGTGCATCAGCTTCGGATACATTGCAGAATGTTCACTTCGGACCTAAGGTCCAGGATTGTTCGATCTGCCATGAAGTGGTTCCGGTTATTGACTGGAAACTTCTGGGTTATGACAGAGACCCGGCAGCCACGGATCCACCAACAGATTTCACAACAATGACCATTGATGTGTCCATACCAGGTCAGAAACCCACTGAGGTGGAAAAGGAGCCGGCATTCTGAGGTGATCATTGTGGAAAGCAAAAGATTGAAGAAAATCCCGGAAAAAGTGACTATCCCTTTAAAACAGCACGATGGCACGATCTGTGAAGCCATTGTAAAGAAAGGCGATCCAGTACTTATAGGCCAGAAGATAGGCAGATCAACATCCTATTATTCCTCGGATATTCATTCCAGTGTATGCGGGGAGGTTCTGTCCGTAGAGGAAGCACCTCATCCCAACGGGAACAAGGTCATGAGTGTGATCATACAGCCTATGGATTCCATGGAGACCGTGGAGTTCGTTCCGAAAAAGGATGCTTCCAGCGAGGAACTGGTTACGCTGATGCAGGAAGCCGGTATTGTTGAGCATTATGGTGCACCCACACATACGGTTCTCAGGCCAGAGGGCAAGCAGATAGATCTTGTTCTTATCAATTCCACAGCATCCGAATGGATAGGTGGTAAATACAAGACTCCCAAAGAGTATGCTTCCAAGATGATAGCCGCCCTCAAGCTTCTCATGAAGGTTGCAGGGGCATCAAAGGGCGCGATAATAGTCCGGAAGGACGATAAGGAGTCCATCGAGGCCTTTGAGGGCGTTGAGGTCAATGGAAAGGCCCTGGAAGTGGCACCCCTTGTGGGAAAGCGAAGGCTGGGACATTATTTTGCAGATCAGGGTTCCAACATCATAGTAGCTTCCCAGGAGCGCATCTATGGTAAGAAGATCCTTAATTTCTTTACCTATAATGTGACAGGACGCAAGGTAAAGATAGGCTGTGACCCCACCGATGTGGGTGTTGCAGTGTGTGGTGTCAAATCCGCGAAAGCGTTATACGATGCGGTGCACGAGGGAAGGCCATTCTATGAAACCGTTATTACCGTCCATGGTACGAAGGGATGTCCGGAATATATGCTTGTCAGGATAGGCACCCCTTTCAAGGATATCATAGAGGCCTGCACTTTCGAAGAAGATGTCGGAAAGATCGTCGCTAACGGCGTGATCACAGGTGTTGCGCAGTATACTGATGAAGTGCCTGTGACCAAGAGCACCACAAGTATAATCCTTCTTTCAAAGGAAGAGGTTCTCCGGGACCAATCACTTGCATGTATCCACTGCGCACGCTGCGTGGATGTGTGTCCCGTATCCCTTGTACCCAGCAGACTCAGTGTTCTGGCGGATCAGGGCCGTTTTGATGAATGTCGTCAGATGAACATCCAGAACTGTATTGAGTGCGGGAGATGTGCTGTTGTGTGTCCCTCTAAGATACATATACTGCAGCTTATCCGGTATGCAAAGGATGCAATAGCAAAAGCTTATGCTGATGCTGCTCCCAAGGAGTCGTCAAATCTTAAACTTGGTTGCAGTGGAGGTGAGTGAAATGACGTATACTATTTCAGCTCCACCACATAAAAAAGAAAAGATCACTTTTAGTTCGATAAACCGGAGTAAGTTGCTTGCTCTGTTGCCTGTTAGTATTATCTCAGTGTATTTCTTTGGAGTACCTGCTCTTGGGATCATACTGGCAGCAGTACTCACTGCAGTTGTAACTGAGTATGGGATACAGTTGATATTCAAACAGGAAGTTACATTAAAGGACGGCCATGCTGCAATGATAGGGCTTATGCTCGCATTGCTGACACCACCCACTGCTCCCATGTGGTTGCCTGTGGTAGGTGCCTTCTTTGCCATAGCCATTGGCAAGCATGCTTTTGGGGGGATCGGCTCCTATATATTCAATCCCGTGCTGGTTGCCTGGGTGTTCATCAGGAGCGCATGGTCGGTCCACATGACGCCTGCATCCATTCCGCACACAGGGCAGTTTTCGGACCTTCTGCTTGAGAACGGTGCCGGTCTGCTTGCAGGTGTGTCCCTGATCGCACTCCTTCCGGGAGTATATCTGATCTATAAGAGGTACATTGAATGGAGAGTACCAATCACCTTTTTCCTGACCGTGTTCTTCTTCAATCAGGTGATAGCCTTTGTAACTGAGATCATACACCTTGTGCAGGAAGGTGTGCTGAACCCTCTCATATACCTGTCCACAATGTTCATTTTCCTGGAACTCAACGAAGAGCTATCATATGCGATGATCGGCGTGGTCCTCTTTGGTATCCTGTTCCTTGCAACTGATTCGCCCACATCCCCTGTAACTAAGAAAGGGCGCATGATCTATGGGGTTTCCTGTGGCCTGCTTGTCTCTGTCTATGGTTATTTTGGCAATTATGTGGATGGTACCCTGTACGGTATCTTCCTTGCAAATGGTATTACATCTTTCATCGAGGCAAGGACCATGCCTGCGACATTCGGTCAGGAGTCTATCCTTGAACGTACCTATGATCGTATGATGAAAAGGATCCCTTCTGCTTTGAAATTCGAGGTGATATCGGATGACTGAGTCAAACAAAGAGCCCCTTGTGATCATAGGTAAACTTGTGCTCATATCGGTGCTTGCTGCACTGCTTCTCGGGATAACGTATATCCCTACCAGTGCGCAGCTGGAGCAGAATATAATCGCTGCCCAGAAAGAGATCCTGGGAGGTCTGATGCCCGCTGCCCAAAACTTCGAACCGGTCATGGGAGCAGAGAATGCAGAAGGTCAGAGGGAGATCCTCTACTATCGTGGAGTAGATGATTCAGGAAACATTATAGGTTATGCTTTCTTCAAGGAACATGGAGGTGCACAGGGCCCGCTAGTCGTGGCCGGTGCGGTTGATGCGTCGTTCTCTAATGTTCTGGGTATGGATGTTCTAAGCCATGAGGAGACCCCTGGCCTGGGATCGAAGATCACCACTGCAGATTTCAGGGGACAGTTCAAGGATATCCCTCTATCCCAACTTGCCCTGTCAAGCTCCGGAGGCTCAATAGATGCACTTACCGGTGCTACGATCTCATCACAGGCAGTTGTAGATGCCATGAATGAAAAGATAGGTGAAATAGAGGATGCAGAGGCTTAGGTGATACTAATGGACCCATTAAGTGAATATATTCGTGGAATTACAAGGGACAATCCGATCTTCGGACTGGTATTAGGTCTCTGTCCTACTCTGGCAGTGACAACATCAGTGGAAAATGCGATCGGTATGTCGGCAGGTACGGCTTTCGTGCTTGTGTTTGCAAATATCTTCGTTTCGGCACTGAGGAAACAGATACCTTCGGCTGTGAGGCTTCCGATTTTCATTATAATCATAGCTACTTTCGTATCAATTGTGGATATGATCATGGAAGCCTACTTCCCGCCCATGTATGCGGCACTGGGTGTTTTCATCCCCCTTATCGTCGTTAACTGTATTATCATAGGGCGTGCCGAAGCATACGCTAACAAGAACAATGTGTTCTATTCCTTCATAGATGCTCTTGGTATCTCTACAGGTTTTCTCCTGGTGTTGATGCTGATCGGCGGGATCAGGGAACTTCTCGGAACCGGGCAGATAGTGACCTTTGGCTACACACTGGTATCACTTCCATTAAACCCTGACGTGACAACCATGATCCTGCCGCCGGGCGCATTCCTGACGATAGGGACCCTTATGGCTATTGTGAATTACCAGAGGGCTAAAAAGAGGGCAAAAGGTGGTTAAAATGGTAGAAAAGGCTTTGTTTGCGATCTTCATGGAGGGCGTCTTCATAAAGAACTTCCTCCTTATCCAGTTCCTTGGACTGTGCTCTTTTGTAGGAGTGACCAAGGACTTCAAGAGTGCTGCCGGAATGTCCGGTGCGGTCATATTCGTAATGGCAATGGCTGCAACGGCATCCTATATTGTATACAATTATATTCTGGTGCCAGCAGGTATGGAGTTCCTTGACCTGATAAGTTTCATCGTGGTCATCGCTGCACTTGTACAACTGGTCGAATTCGTCGTCAGGAAGAATGTTCCTGCTCTTTATCGCTCACTGGGTATCTATCTCCCATTGATCACAACCAATTGTGCTGTGCTCGGTGTAGTGCTGCTCAACGTGCTTTCCGAGTACGGTTTTGTGCAGAGTGTCGTATTTGGTATCTCGGCAGGTATTGGTTATACTATCGTCATGCTGATGATGGCATCTATCAGGGAACGTTCGACCTTCGTTAATATTCCTTCTTCTATAAGAGGGCTCCCACAGGCTTTCTTTATCTCAACGATGCTATCTATGGCTTTTGTTAATTACTTCTGGGTGATCCCTATATGACCGAGATCAGCAGTTTCCTTGTACAATCGATGGCCATACTGGGAGGTCTTGGCCTTGCGGTCGGTATAATGCTCATCGTTGCATCCAGGAAGTTCAAGGTGGAAACGAACCCTCTCGTGGAAGAGATCATTGAAGTCCTTCCTGGAGGCAACTGTGGAGCCTGCGGCTTTGCCGGGTGTGCTGACTTTGCAGAGCGTGTGGTCAACGACGATGCTCCGATCAACGGCTGTCCGGTAGGAGGGTTCGATGTTGCAAAGGAGATCGGCGGAATCCTCGGACAGGAGGTTACCGGGGAAGGTGAGGCCCGGTATCCATTCGTCAGATGTAACGGAGGTCTCAATTGTGTCAACCGTTTCGAGTATGATGGCATTGAGGACTGTAAGGCCGTCATGATGCTCTCTGACGGTGAGAAGGGCTGTAATTACGGCTGCATGGGACGTGGCACCTGTGTAAGGGCATGTCCTTTTGATGCCATCTCCATTGGAGAGGATGGCCTGCCTCATGTGAACAAGAACCTGTGTACCAGCTGTGGTCTCTGTATTGCCGCATGTCCGAACGACATCCTTGTCTTTGCAAAGGAATCCGAAAAGGTACATGTACGTTGCGTGTCCCATGACAAAGGAAAGGCTGTAAAGGAGGTTTGCACTGTAGGCTGCATAGGCTGTAAGCTATGTGAGAAGAACTGCCCTGAAGGGGCTATCAAGGTCACGGACTTCCTTGCGGTCATCGATCAGGACAAGTGTACAGGCTGCGGTATATGTGTGGAGGTATGTCCGCAGAACACTATAGAGATGAGGTGATATCAATGGCATATGATACGAAATTGGGTCTGGATGAGAATATCGTTGCAGCTTTGGGCTATGTTGGCATATGGATAGCAGGTATTATCCTCTTGCTCATTGAGCCGGATAACAGGTTTGTCAGGTTCCATGCAATGCAGTCTGTCATGGTGTTCCTGCCATTGTCCCTGATAATCTTCCTGGTGGCCTGGGTACCTTATGTGGGATGGGTCATAGCCGATTTCATGGGATTCCCATCCATGTTCCTTGTAGTCCTGCTTGCTTTTCTTGCGTACAGGGGTATGAAGTTCAAGATACCCCTGATAGGCAACTATGCCTACAGGCTGATATACGAGTAAAAAGCATATTGGGGTGAGATGTCCTTGAGGGTCTTGCCTCAAAACATCTTATTTCACTGGATGCGAAAAGTTAAAAAATAACGCATACCTATTATGCCACCAAATACTATTTTTTCCTGCCGGAGGGTTTAAAGATTAAAGAAGAGATATGGATTGAGAAGTACAGGCCCTTTAAGCTTGATGATGTGGTCGGCCAGAACGAGACCGTTGAAAGGCTAAGGTCCTATATTAAGACCAGGAATTTGCCTCATCTGCTGTTCTCCGGCCCACCCGGCGTTGGCAAGACCGCTACTGCAGTATCTATTGCACGTGAGCTCTTTGCAGACTCATGGAGGGAGAACTTCACAGAACTCAATGCATCGGATGAGCGTGGAATTGATATCGTAAGGACCAAGATCAAGAACTTCGCAAAAACATCTCCCATTGGGGGGGCTGATTTCAAGATAATCTTCCTCGATGAGGCTGATGCGCTGACATCTGATGCACAGTCTGCCCTCAGGCGTACCATGGAACGCTACACCAACAACTGCCGTTTCATCCTTTCCTGTAACTATTCATCCAAGATCATCGAGCCCATCCAGTCAAGGTGTGCCGTATACAGGTTCCGCCCTCTTTCCGATGAAGCAGTAGCAGAACGCGTGCGTTTTGTGGCTGCTAATGAGGATCTGGATATCGCCGATGATGGTGTGGATGCTATCAGATACGTGGCCCAGGGTGACATGAGAAAAGCCATCAATGCTCTGCAGGCTGCTGCACTTATCGCAGATACCATTCATAAGGATGCCATCTATAAGATAACTGCAACAGCGCGTCCGGAGCAGGTCCGTGAACTTATAGAGACCGCTCTTTCAGGTAACTTCACTGCTGCAAGAGGACATCTGGACAGTTTTCTGCTGGAGCAGGGGCTTTCCGGTGAGGATGTGGTTGGCCAGATATACAGGTCAATGTTCGATATCGATGTTCCTGAAAAAAAAATGGTCGAGCTTGTAGATATCATAGCCGAGGTTGATTTCAGGCTCACCGAAGGTGCTAATGAGCGCATACAGCTTGAATCGCTGCTCGCTCACTTTGCGTTGTCAGGACCGGAGTGAAAACCGTATGTCTTTAAGGGATCATCTTATTGAGATACTGAGCTCTGTTCCCGACTGGATGGCAACCATCATTATCAGTGCCATTCCCATAGCTGAGTTAAGGGGTTCCATACCTGTTGCAATACACGTGTATGGAATGGCTCCTGAGTCTGCATATCTGCTTGCAGTGCTGGGGAACATGCTGCCTGTTGTCCCTCTGCTTCTTTTCCTTGAGCCTGTCTCAATATATCTGAGACAGTTCCGTCTGTTCGATATGTTCTTTTCATGGCTTTTCGGGAGAACTCACCGGAATCATACAGAGAGGTTCGAAAAGTACGGTACCATGGCATTGACACTTTTTGTGGCTGTCCCCCTTCCGGTCACAGGAGCATGGACCGGCTGTGCTGCAGCCTTTGTATTCGGGATAAAGTTCAGGCACGCTTTACCAGCAATACTTGCAGGTGTTATGATAGCGGGTCTGATAGTAAGTTTTGTCACGATGACAGGTATCAGCCTGTTAGACATTATGTCAGGTAATGTATAAGTCTATAATTTTCAAAAAGACTCAAAAGGGACCGTTCGATCTTAAATTCAGATCAAAGGGCTTTTCTTTTTTATAAAAGCAGGCTATCTTCCAGATCATTTTTCAAGACACAGATCCACACCACAGATCCACACGGATCAGTATTAAACCCGGGATCTAAAACCGGCAAAAAGCAAAATCCGCGTAAATTCTGCGTTGATCAGGGTCTGGGATATTTCTGGATTTATGTCTCAGGACATAGATCGCTGCGGACCTATTTGTCCAGCATCTCCCTTGCAAGGTTAATATCTTCTGCCTTTACGGTCTTTCTTCCGGCATGCTCTGCCAGTTTGATCGCTTCTTTTGAGATCTCCAGCCCATAGGACTCCAGTATCTCAGTAAGGGCTACAGCTGCTGATTCGCTAACTCTCTGGGCACCAGCATTCCTTATTACTCTTTCAATAGGTGCAAATGGTATTATTGTCATAAATATCCCTCAATGAAACTTACATCTTCTAATGGAGCATTCTATATAAGTTAATTGGTAAATGAAGTATATAAATATGCCCGATCTTCCATTGATCTTCAATATTTGCATTTAATAGATATTTACTTGTTTACTGGTGCAATCGGACATCGGGCAGGACAGGCACCGGGACCATGTCTTCACGTTCCCCGGGCCAGGGGTCGATCAAATCCATTCCTCATGCGCGCAGTTTCCCGGCTATCTCCGCAGGTGCCTCCTGCTTAATCCATATGATCCAAAGGCTGCCCCGATCTTGCCTTCAACGCCTGCATCTGCCGGGCTTATATTTGCTATACTGCTAAGGTTTTCCACAGGATAGGTCTTTGACCTTGTAGTATCCATGGTCATTCATATTTTTCCACAGGTCCCTGTCCATAACACCATACAGGTATGTTCTCTGGCCTGGGAGCGAGGGTCTCTGGTACAGTCCGGAAGGTTATTGTGGCAACTACCCAAAATGCTATATCCTATTGCTGATAACCGGGTATTCTGGATCAGACAAACCTTCTTCTGAAACGGAGGCCATTATGGATGAGAGAAATGCGTCCCATGCAGAGGAATTAAGCAGGGCGTTTGGAAATGAATATAAAGAAGAGATAAAGGCGGAACTGGAAAAGTTGCTGAGTTTTAAGGTTCCCCTGGAAGAAGCAAAAAAGACGGTTATCAACAAGTTCATGCTAAAGTCCTCGTCCGCTGTCCATGTAAAGGACCTGGTGGCAGGAATGAGCGGATTTGAGATAACAGGGCGCATCACAGGCATTGAAGAGAAGGATGTCATCGTGAAGGATGAGCACAGGACAATATTCTCGGGCTCTCTGGCTGATGCTACAGGGATATGTTCCTTTACCTGCTGGGACGATATGTCCCTTAAGGAGGGAGAAGTTGTCAGGATCAGGAATGCCTATGTAAGGGTGTGGAACAACCGTATGGAACTCTATTTCGGCAAACGCTCCACTGTGGAGGTACTTCCTGATGACCATTTGCAGGAAATGGACACATCGTCCCTTTCAGGCCCTAAGAAACTTGAGGATATCTCCCCGGCCGATGTGCATGCAAGTTCCAGTGTGGTTATAATTGAGATGTATCATCGTGATATCCCTTTAAAGGGAAAGGTCCGGACCATAGTTGAAGGTGTGGTCGCAGACGAGACAGGGAAATTACCCTTCACTGCATGGATCCCCCTCAAGGGTATCGATATAGGCAGCTTCATCAGATTTGAAAATGCGGCTGTGAGGGTTTTCAGGGGAGTCCCTTCTATGAATTTCAACGAGAGTACGGTGATCGGGTTGATCGAAGAGACCCATGATCTCCCTTTTACACTAAGGTCTGCGATCCAGGCGCCAGAACCATTGCCTGTATCCAGGGTACTGGAAAAGAACGGTATTTTCGATGCGATAGTTATCGGGGACGTGATCTCTGTAAGGCCCGGCTCAGGAATGATCGAGCGGTGTCCTGTATGCAACAGGGTGACGCAGAAATCAAATTGCAGGGCTCATGGTCAGGTGGATTGCATCCCGGACATGCGCATAAAAATGATCATTGATGACGGGACGGGTTCATTACATGTGATGCTGAACAGCGAGCTATCGGAGTCCATATATGGAAAAAGCATGTATGAGGCAGAAAAGATGGTCCGCGATTCTATCTCCCGGGATGCCGTGTTCGAGGATATGAGGCGCAAGCTTACCGGAAAGTATATCGCTGTAAGGGGTAATTCATCGAGGAGTGAATTCGGTGTGACCCTTGTGGCAAGATCAGCGTGGTATCCCGAATATGACCTGAAGGAAAGGATAGGGTCGCTGCTAAGGAGGATCGATGGGGAAGGTGAAAGGTGATGGCCGAAAGGGAAATGGCTCACAGGTTATTTGCCGGGGAGTTCAATGATTCGAGTTTTCAGGTAGGTCAGGGTGCTGACATACCTGCTGAGCAGGAGCTGCACTCGCCTAATTTCCTCGTTACAAGGGCAGGTGCCAAAGTAAACCGTCTTTTTATAGCAGGGGTCGTGACCGAGGTGGAGGATATAGGTAACCAGAAAGGTGCTGAGAAGGAGCTGTGGAAGGCGCGCATCTCCGATCCTACCGGTACCTTTACGCTGTATTCCGGTAACTACCAGCCTGAAGCTTCTGTATTCCTGTCGACCCTCGAGGTCCCTTCTTATGTAACTGTCGTCGGAAAGGTCCGTTCATACGAGCCGGGGGATGGCTCTGTCTTTGTCTCGATACGCCCGGAAGAGATCAACCATGCTGACGAGGGTATCCGAAACCGATGGGTCGTTGAGACCGCAAGGCTGACACTTGACCGTCTGGATGTCTTTGAGGCCGTTCTTTCATCAGGCATGAAAGATACCGGGCTCATTGAATTCCTCTCCAGGATGGATATTCCTTCTTATCTGAAAGAGGGGATCTGTCTTGCACTGGACCACTACCATACGGACCTGACTTACCTGAATGAACTGAAAGGGAATATCCGGAACGCTCTGGAAACCATCGGAAAAGGATCATCATCGAAGCCCGGTTTCCAGTCAGATGTGGATGGGCTCATACTTTATCTTTTAGAGGAAATGAACGATGGCCGGGGCGTGGAGTATCCGGTACTTGTAAAAGAGGCATGTTCCAGGGATATGCCTGCCGAAGCTGTTGAAACGGCTGTAAGGTCCCTGCTTTCCAGAGGCCATGTCTACGAACCGAAAGTAAGTTTTCTCAGGCTGGTCCGCTGATCCGTATTGATGTTCCATCATTTACAGATATAGTCGCTATACTTAAATATAGATACAGATAATCCAGAAAAAACATTAAAATTTTGTCAGCTATGCCAAGGTACGAGGGTTGATCATGCAGCGTGATGATATTATTGAAAAGGTAAGTTCCTGCATAAGAAATATGCAGGGAGTGGGTGATGTCCTTATTCTTACCAATGAGGACCGTGATATAATCAGGGAGCTTGAAAAGAAGGCAGATGAGATGACCCTCATGGGTCTTGGGAAGGGCGACAACAAAGGTGTCAAGCAGGTCCTGAAAAATGATGTCATATTCGCCTTCACCACCAATATGGATTTCAAGTGGCCTTCGGGGCCGAATGTGATCCTCATGCATGAAGGCTGCGTGGTCGGCGAGGATGTAGATGATGAGTCCAGGCTCGAAGAACTCAAAAGCTGCAAGACCAACCTTGTAATGGGCAACATTGTGATCTATGATATAAGTGTCCTCAAACGCATGGATGCCAAAAATAATCCCCTTATTGTAGTTCTTCCGCCAAAGCCGTGTTCGGAGGTTGAAGAACTTTCGGATGTCTGCAACGTAACACTGGCTTCCCCATCCCCTCCCAGTGATGAATATATAAAGGAAAAGATGGGACTTCAGAACATACACGGCACAGGTACCTTCCTGCTTGGATTTGACTTCGAGTGCAGCTGCAACTAGGTTTTTATCTTTCAGTTTCAGCCGGCCGGGGTTTCCCCGGCTTCGTATGCCCGCACGATGATTATGAATTCCCGTATTGTTCAGGGCATGGATTCTGGGATTAACACGGATTACAGGAATTCCGGCCCGGGAATTATCACAAAAATTAAAATCCATGTAAACCGGTGTTGATCAGTGTCTGAGATATTTATGCAAATATTTTCCCTGAGACACAGATCGATGTGGCAGAACACGATTATAAATATGATGAAAAGATCCCTGGTCAGAAGAGGATTTTCAGTAGCTGATCAGATGACCCCTTCCAGAATAACGATCCTGGCTGTATAAAGTGAAAAAAGGATACGGCCGTATTCTCCCGATCATTTCCCCTCGTATATCCTCACCGCTTCTTCAACTGAAGCGTCCTCAATGGTAATGGCGTAGATGGCGTTACACATCCTGACAGCCTCTTCCAGAGGTTTCTGGTGGATGTTCCTTCCGGTTGCATTACCCTGGGCACCACTTATATGTATCTGGTTATGCAGCTTCTTCAGGAATGATCCATACTCGTCACTGGAACCTCCGGCGCAGACGACCTTTGTCCTTCCTGCAGCTAATACTGCCTCCTTGAATACCTCTTCGGAGCTTTCACCCTCTTTCTTTGGGTAGTTCACCTTCACAAAGTCGGCGTTAAGGGTTGCACCAACACCTGTTGCTCCTGCTATGAGGTGCGGGTCCTTCTCATCTGCTACCGCAGCACCCCGGGGGTATATCCATAGTACGGCTATCAGTCCGTGTTTGTGTGCATTGTAGATCAGCTGCGCCGCCTGGTTAAGCATGTCGGCTTCGAACTCGCTTCCAAGGTAGATCGTGTAACCTATTCCCAGTATCTTGAGCCCGCTGTTCTCTCTGAACTCAGCCACCTGGCCGACGTCATACAGCTGGTTACTGAATGGGTCCATCTGCTTCGTCTTCACAAGGTTTGATTTCGAATTCATCTTCACAAGATATGGTACATCAGGATAGTCCATGCCATACCTTGCGATAAGCCCAAGCTGGGTGGCAAAGACTCCGATCTTCCCTCTGGAGGCTATATTGAAGAGGTGTTGCGGGTCATTATCATCAGCTGGTATCTCTTCCCCGAAAAAGTCGTCATTCAGGTGCTCGACTTTCTGGTCACCTGCGAAAAGCATCATTCTCCCTGTTCCCTTTGTGATCTCCATATAATTGTGAAGGTATGTTTCACGAGCTGCCGGGGGAACATCTAAAGGTATTACTATATCTTCTTCCCTGATCAAGACCATTGTATCACTCAAACCTAAAAACATCTATGACGATATATTGATCGTTATTGCTTAAGTATCAATAATCGTTTTTTCTATTTTAAATATTGTGCGTGAAGCTCAGAAGAATGGGCTGTGCTGACCCGATAGCTGAGAATGCTTATGCGCCGGTGATAATGTTTTATATAGTAACTTACATTTGTATAGACGGGATCACATAACCCGAACTACGTTATGGATATATGATGGCTTTTGCCTGCTTTGGATAAAAGGTAAAAAGGATATAGTGTATATTTTGCGGTTGGACAAGATACCGGGATCTTTTGAATAGGAACCATATTGCGCACACCGGTGGAGATTTGCTGTGAACTCTATATATTTTTTAGGATTGGTTGTTTTTGTGCTATCCATGGGCATCGTCGCCCAGTATCTCAGCAGTCGTTTCAATGTTCCGGTCATACTCTTTCTTTTACTTGAAGGTATACTGGCAGGACCAGAAGGCCTGTCTATCATAAATCCCATGCTGTTCGGGGACGGACTGACCGCAATAGTCTCCTTCTCTGTTGCGATCATTGTTTTTGATGGTGGTCTTCACATTGATTTCAAGAGTATTCGTACGATACAGAAAACGGCCCTGAAGCTCACAACAATAGGTGTCTTTGTAACTTTTGTGGGAGCAACACTTGTAACCTATACTTTGCTTGATATGGATATAGAAATGGCAGCTCTTTTCGGGGCCCTTGTGGCTGCTACCGGCCCTACTGTGATAACACCGCTTGTCAGGCAGATCCATGTGAGCCACAAGATAAGCAAGATACTTGAGATAGAAGGTGTTCTCAATGACGCTGCCAGTGTTATAATCGCTGCAGTCATGTTCGAATGGATCGTGTCCCAGCTATCCGGCCTTGAGGCAGTTGTATTCATATTTCAGAGGCTGCTGATCGGGCTGGCGATAGGAGGCGTCAGCGGAGAAGTTCTCAAGCGTGCTCTTTCCAGCGGTTCGTTTGTAACCGACCAGACAGCAAGGCTTGTAACCCTTACTCTTGTCCTGGCTGCTTATGTTACGTCTGAATTGCTGGGAAGTGAATCAGGAATTCTTGCTGTGGCAGTTTTCGGAATGCTGACCGGTACTTCGAACATCCCACACAAACAGACCCTCAAGGAGTTCAAGTCCGACCTTGTCCTGGTAATGCTTACCGTGATATTCATACTACTTGCCGCTATGCTGCACTTCAGGGATATACTGAACCTTGGATTAAACGGCATCTTCGTTGTACTGCTACTTATGGTTCTGGTACGGCCTGCGGCGGTTCTCATCTCCACCATCAACTCCCGCCTTAAGATCAAAGAAAAGGTCTTCATATCTTTCATAGGCCCGAGGGGAGTTGTTCCTGCATCCATTGCAACTTATTTTGCTTTGAGGCTGGATGCCCTGGACATAGGCGATGGAGAGGTTCTGGTAGGTCTGGTCTTCTTGACGGTAATAATCACAGTGATCATGACAGGAACACTGGCCAGGCATGTGGCCAGTGTACTAGGAGTCATACCCATGGAAATTCTAATAATAGGTGGAGGAGAGGTCGGAAGGATTCTGGCCGAGAGATTCGAGAAGCGGGGCGAGAATGTTGTTGTCGTCGATAATTCCGAAGAGATGTGCAGCCGCCTGCTCAAACAGGGCATAAGGGCTGTGCATGGCGATGCAGAAGATATAAACGTCCTCAAGGCTGCAGGTATTGAAACGGCAAAATATGTCGTTGCGACGAGCGACCAGGATAATACCAACCTGCTGGTATCACAGATAGCCAAGAGCAAGTTCGGCCTTAAGGAAGAACAGATAGTTGCCAGGGTCAATAGTATGGAAAACCTCCATGCTTTCTGGGATCTGGGCATACGTTCCATGAGCCCCCAGATGACCACGGCCCTGGTGCTGGATAACATGGTAGGCAAGAGCTCTATGTTCTCGCTATGCGAGGTCGGTGATGAAGGTGAGATACTTGAGGTCAGGGTCACAAACCCAAAGGTTGTCGGCAAGGCCATCAGGAATATCTCTCTACCTGAGAACAGTCTCCTCCTGATGATACGCAGGGGAGACAGGTCGCACATAGCAAACGGGAACTTCGTGCTGGAATACGATGATCTTGTGACCGTGATCGGAGAGGATGATGCGGCAAAGGAGGTTGCTGATATCCTGCACCGTTAATGGAGTTCTGAAGGGGATCATACTTTCTGAGAATGCTTTTTTCATTATCTCCCTTAATACTTTCACCATGCTTACTATCCACATATATACCAGTACTACATACAGTGTATCTGCCTCTCCAAAAAGAAGAACAAACAAGAGGCCCGAGGTTAGAATATGAAAGAGATTTCACAAGATATCAACGCAAGGTTCCTGGAACTGGGTGTCGAGATCCCTGTCGGGGACATCGAAGAAAGACTGGACAAGATGGTCAATAAGTTCAAGGTGCCGAAAGAGGAAGCAAGAAGAAGTGTTATCAACTACTTTTTGAAAGAATACAACATCCCCAGAGACGAGTTCTATCCTAGCAGATCGGAAGGTCTGAAACAGATCTCCGAACTAAGCACTGATGGTGAGTGGGTAAACTTGAAGGCCAAAGTAGTACAGCTATGGGAGAACACTCATGAATCCATATCTCAGGTTGGTCTCATTGGTGATGAGACAGGTATCATCAAATTCACAAAGTGGGAGAATGCAGAACTCCCTGATATCGAAGACGGGCAGGTCTATCTTTTCAGGAATGTGATCGTCAAAGAGTGGAGTGGTAAATTCCAGGTAAATCTCAATAAGAGCAGTTCAATTGAAAGGCTTGCTGAGGATCTGGATACCGGTGCATCAGCTGGCAAATTCGCAAGTGCAATGGGGGAGTCTGAATCTCCCCGGAAGAAGGTATCTGAACTGAATGCTGATGGTCAGTGGGTCAGTGTAAAGGCCAAAGTGGTACAGTTATGGGAGAATTCCCATGAATCCATATCTCAGGTAGGCCTGATCGGTGATGAGACCGGCACTATCAAATTCACAAAATGGGCAAGTGCTGAGCTCCCTGACATTGAAGAAGGGAAAAGTTACCTTTTCAGGAACGTTGTTACCAATGAGTGGAACGGTAAGTTCCAGGTAGATCTCAATAAGAGCAGTTCCATTGAGAGCATTGATGAGGATATGGAAGTCGGAACATCGACAACTACATTCACCGGTGCCATGGTGGATATCCAGTCTGGTTCCGGACTGATAAAAAGATGTCCGGAGTGTAACAGGGCCCTTACAAAGGGTGCCTGCATGGAGCATGGTAAGGTCGACGGTATCTATGACCTGAGGATCAAGGCTGTAATGGATGACGGTATCACCACCCAGGATGCTATTATAAAAAGAGATGTAGCCGAACAAATAACAGGCCTGACCCTCGAGAACGCGATCGCCCTCGCGGCAGATGCCCTTGATCAGGGAGTTGTACTTGAGCAGATGAAAAAAGTCCTCGTTGGCAAATACTACACGATCAGCGGTACCAGGCTGGATAGGTACCTGCTGGTTGATTCCATAGATGAACTGGAGTTTTTGGACCAGAAGGAACTGGATGAACTTATCAATGCTGCAGAGGCGGTATAAATGGCAGGTTATACAAGGGAAGTTGCACGACGGGTCTTTGCCCAGGAGTTCCGGGAGTCCGATCTGACCTATAAGGACGGCGATGACCAGTATGCACCTCACTATCTCCTGACACCCACAGGTGCCAGGGTGAACCGTATGTTCATCGTCGGTACGCTGGTGGAAAAAGAGGATATTGGAAGTGATTCCGAGTACTGGCGTGGCAGGGTCATAGATCCCACCGGTTCCTTCATGATATATGCAGGCCAGTATCAACCTGAAGCTGCACAGGTCCTTGCAGAGTGTGAAACCCCTGCCTTTGTTTCAATTGTGGGAAAACCAAGCACCTATACCACCGGTGAGGGAGACGTACTTACCTCAGTACGTCCGGAGTCCATCTTTGTGGTTGACGGTCAGACGAGGGACCTATGGGTGGCAGACACTGCAAAGAGGACTCTGGAACGTCTCAAGAAGTTTGATAATGGCTCTAACGACACAGCAAAGGCAAGAGAGCACTATGATCCAGATCCGAAGCGTTATTACTCGATGGTCTCGCAGGCTCTCAGGTCTCTGAAAGAGACTTTTTGATAGCATTTAAGTTATTTTTGGTGCATGTATTTGCACCTTCCTTTCTTCCCGATCCTTTTTCAAGACACGGGTCTACACAAATAAACACGGACCCATGGTAATACCTAAAGCTAAAACCGGCAAAAAAATGAAATCCGTGTTAATCCCGCGTTAATCCGTGTCTGGAATATCTATGGGATTGATTTATGTAAGACACGGATCTACACCGATTAACGTAGATGCCAGTAATACTAGAAACTAAAATCGGAAAATTGCAAAATCTGTGTTAATCCTGTGTTGATCAGTGACTGGAATATTCCTGGATTGATTTCCCCAAAACACAGATCAATGCGGACCCGTATCGATTCCAAGTATGATCTAATAATGTCTAATTAGAAAAGGAATTTTAGTGGCTGATCTGATATCCCCCGTATTATGCAAACAATGACCAAAAGGGTCATAAGGCTCTGCATCATTTATATTTTTGAAGGTGATCCTATGAAAACTTATCTGCTACTCTGGTATAGTAGTGATGGTGCCACGCCTTCAGAAGTAAACAGGAGTCTTATGTCTCTGGGTTTCAGGGTGATGCAGGGTACCTATGACTATGTATACGACTGGGGTGACAATGTAGAGCTGGATGAGATCGTCCGTTTCAGTGACAAGGTCCAGATGACCCTGAAAGGTACGGGAGTAATGTTCAAAACAGAAACTGTAAATGGCAATGAATAATGGTGTTTTTCCCCTTTATCTCCCACCAAGTTTCCTGGAAAAATCAATATAGCTACATGATTGTCCGGTGATCCCGATAAGTTCCGTGCTCATAGAACCGTTATCTATCACAAGTTCCACTGCACAGGGATCGGACATTCGGGGTTTGGTTGGTGATCCGGGACATATCAGAAGTACATCATTCTTTTCTATAATTGGCCTGTGCAGGTGGCCAAAAACAAGTACGTTCACTCCCATTTCAAGCGCCTTGTACTTAATGGGTGTTGTATCGATAACAGAGAGGGCACCTTGGTGCACTATTCCAATCCTGACTCCCTCTACATCAAAGATAAGTTCTTCCGGAAGTAACTCTTTCAAAGCATCCTCATCGCTATTCCCGTGTACAGCTCTTAGCTTGCCTGTAGCCTCAAGGGCCTTATAAAAGCCCATGGAAATGAAATCTCCTGCATGCACTATTACGTCATAGTCCTCAATGACATCAGACAGGTATCGGGGAATTTCACTTCCTTCGATGTGTGTATCGGAAATAAGGATGCATTTTACGGTGATCTTGATCCCTCTGCTGATGTCCTATTGTATGCTCAGGTCTACAAGCTCATATTCCAGGTTCTCAGCCTCAAGCCGGCTCAGGATCGCAGGCACTTCCTCATCGATAGCCAGCACAAGAGAGGATAATCCATGATATGCGGCCTCAATGACCGATTCCCTGGCACCGAACATCACATCTGGTTTCATGCCTATCTTTTTTAAAGCTACAAGGGATTCCACTCCTACCGTGGCAATGTAGCCCTTTGACTTCGCAAGGGATCGCAGGCGTTCAATGTCCACGTTCCTGGATCCTCCGCGTTCGACCCTGGGTACCCTGCAAATGGTAATGCTTGCATTTTCAAGATCGATGAGTCCCATGAGGTCTGTTACTCCCACATCCTCCCCTTTAATGGCATCGGAGATCGTCGTACCTGAAGCGTTGCTGACCTCTTCTGTTTCGACATACAGGAGTCCATCCCTCATCTTTAGATAGACCTTTACGCCCTTATCAAGATCTTCTTCGGCAATAGCAGTCCAGGTGGATACGTGGCTTATAATATCGCTCATTACGTACCGTGCATAACGTTTCATATCATTTGCATTCTCGAGTACCCATTCCACACCCTGTTTGGTAATGCGATAGCGAACCCTTCCCTCAGAGTAGACGTGGCCTTCGGCCACAAGTTCCTTGATGTACTCGGAAACTGCCTGGGGGGTAACACCTATCTTTTCAGCTATCTCTTTCTGCCTGACATTTGGCTGGTGAGCAGCCACTTCTATGAGTATCTGAAACTTGGTTATGCCACTTTTACTATGAAGGAGTTCTATCATCATTATTCCCCATCCATTAGCTTCAGCCTTTGCCCCATAACGGATAATCTATCAGAACGTCTTGCAACAGCACGTATATACAATGGACTCTTGTTCAATGCCCTTGTAAGGCTGCTCATTGAGTTATTTCCCTGCTCTACCAAATTCTCAAGTTCTTCTATGATGTCCTGCACTTCTTCATATGGCATGAAAGTCAACATAATGATATCACTCATATCCTCAAAGGAACATTGAAAATTTGTCTGAACTTTTGAATATGATGTGCGATATTCCTTCTCAGGCGTTTTTCCCGGTTCAGGCATATGCCACTGACTCTCGATAAGTCCGCTTTTCTTGAGTATATTGATACTGGACGTGACGTCAGTACCCAATACTTGTTCCAGGTCATCTTTTGTCATCCATAGATTTAGTAGTTCATCAAAAACCTTTTTATGTCTCTTTGATCCAAAAACTTGAAGCAGAGGTACGAGTTCGGAAGGGTCGTTAATGATTCTTGTTCGTTTACTCATTTAATTACCTCATATTGCGGACCTGTTATAACCACATATGAACCACCTTTTATGTTCATGTGGGGATGTCGCTTGCCCAGATACGTATAATTTAGTACCTCTTATATTGGCTTTTGATAAATAAATGTGTTTTGTTCTCACAATGTTCCAAAATGCAGATTCATCTCTCCTCCCGTCCATTCAAAACAAGGAACATTACGTTTTTCCGTGTTCTTTTTTTCATGGAGTGCGTGGACAACGATCGGGAGTGCAATGGTCGCATCCACGAATACCTGTACTTTTTTAGCTTCCTTTGCTATTTTTCCCCAGGATACTGCCTCATCAAAGGTACATCCTGAAAGTCCTCCCCAGTGGGGTGAATCCGCAGTGAACTGTATCGCATACTCATGTCCTGCAACGTCATGTCCCATAATGGATGCAACGACCTCGGTTTGCTGGATGAAGTTCTTCGGCACGCCTCCCCCTACGTATATCACTCCTGTCCTGCAGGAGGCCTCGACCATCCGGGTGATCTCGTCAACATCCTTTATCTGGTCGATACTGATATTTATACCGTTCCTTCTTGCAATGGTCAGTCCGATGCCAATGGAACTATCACACAGTGCCGGTATGAATATTGGTACATTGTTGCGGTATGCACTTGCAATTATAGAATCTGTGTTGCCTTTCTCAGAGATCTCCCTGCCAAGCAGACGTATGAACTCGCGGGAAGAATAGCTCTTACCATCGTGCTGTTTTGCGAAAGCAGCGATGAAATGGTCAGTATCCCTGAACTCACCTTCATAGGCGAAAATATCATATATTCTATCGATCCCATGACTGAAAAGTTCGTCGTCTTTTGCAAGATGTGAGCCTACATAGTGTTTCAGGCCCAGGGCCTCATGGCAGTCGTGGAATATGTTCGCTCCAGTGCTAACAAGGCAGTCAATGAGGTGATTCTCTATCAGGTACGTGACCACATTGCGCATCCCTGCCGGTACCATTGCCCCGCTAAGTCCCATAAAGATGGTGACACCATCATCATTCAGCATGTTCTCCCAAACAGCCACGGATTCTGCGAGTTTCCTTCCCTGAAAGCCGGTATATTGCATTGCATCCATTAATTCGCTTATCGACCTTTCATTCACTTCTAAGGGTCTGGTGGGAGTTCTGGTAAAATTGTGTAACTGCATCTGCTTTCCTCCAATGATGTCATATCTGTTCCATCTGGTGGTCCAACAGCATCATATCTGCCGACGGCAGATCCTGTAATATGGTCTCAAATGCATCAATCGACACATATAAAAACATCATCATTAAGATCTTTGTCTCCTGCTTTTCCTTTTTTCCTTTTTGAGTGGGCTAACAGGATTTCTCTCTAATGTAACTGATAGTTCTTATATCTATCACATTTTAAGTGGGGGAGCCTAATTAGAAAATGGGTTATGGAGCCAATCAGCTAGCCTTCATTTTCTCAAAAAAATTTAACCGATAGGTTTATCCAAGTCTGTTACCAATATTGGTGCGAGAAAAACATGCCTGAAAATCTTTATTCCAGCATCAATGAGATCCTGGTGGGTAAACAGCTTTCAATAAGTGCAATAACCCGTGAGCTGAAAGGGATCGGTGTCAATGAGCACCGCCTTATTATGACCGGCTATCTGCGTGCTCTCCGGGATATGAAAAAACTTGAGGAGATTGATATCCCCCCATCCAAAGTGTACAGGATCATCGATGCAAAAGTGGATGATACACAGGCCGATCTCTATTCATTGATTGCCAGGGAAACAAGACATTTTGATTACAATACTGCCTTACCTCTTGCTGTCTATGTTGTTACTAAAATACTTGACAGGCCGGTCTTCAGAGAGGAACTTCTCAGAATGGGCTTTACACCCAAGAGCATAACTGACCACCTTTCCCGCCCTGATCGCATGATCATGGAATCGCGTAATGAAAACATCAGGGAGTACAGCTCCGGAATAACCAGGATATCCATTCCGGCTGCTGATCCTGCATATGAGGCAGAACCGGAATCCAATGAACTTCTCGGTGATGCCAGCTGTTTACTGATAAAGATGCTCAGGTTCTCCCTGGACATGAGTGGTCTTACCCCACGGACAAAAAGAACAACCATTGCTGATTTCGGATAGAAACCGATCTAAAGCCAGAATGACGATAGCATGAGCGTAATGCGAGTTGCCTGCATACAGACCGATATCTGCCTGTGTCATAAAGAGAAGAACATCGAAAAGGCCCTTTCAATGGTCAGCCAGGCGGCTTCAGAAGGTGCCAGTATCATAGTATTGCCTGAAGTATTTTCCACTGGTTTTTGCTATGAACACATGTCTGATTCATCTGAGGGAGCAAACGGGCCAACCCTGGAATTGTTTTCTGGGCTGACAAGGGAAATGGACTGTGTCCTGATCTCCTCGATCATTGAGAAGGAAGCATCGGATGAGGGAGACAAATACTACAATCTTGGTTTTTGCATGGAGAATGGGGTGATCAGAGGCACCTATCGAAAAACACATCCTTTCAAAAGGGAAAAGCAGTATTTTACCCCCGGAAATGTGCTTGCACCAATAAGGCTTCAAAGCAGGGATCTGACAATAGGCCTTCAGATATGCTATGAACTGAGGTTTCCGGAGGTCGCAAGGAAACTCTCCCTGATGGGTGCTGATATTCTGGTTACAGTTGCCGAATTCCCCAAACCGAAGAAGCAACTGTGGCAGACCCTTGTCAGGGCAAGGGCCATGGAGAACCAGATCCCGCATATTGCCTGTAACCGGACTGGCAGTGACCCAGGATCATCCTTTTTTGGAAATTCAATGATAGTGGATGCCTCGGGTGATGTAAAAAAGGAAGCAGGCGAAGAGGAATCTGTTCTGATCTGGGACATGGATACATCAGAGACATCTGCTGTCAGGGAAAACATTAGTGTTTTTTTAGACAGAAGGCCCGATATTTACTGAATTACATCAGGTTTTAACGATCAAGCGTCACCCAGAAAACGCTCCCCTTTCCGGAAGGATTGTCCTCGACACCAACATTACCTTCATGAAGTTCCACAATACGCTTTACAATAGCCAGTCCAAGTCCTGTCCCTTTTATGTTCACTTTTCCTGCACGTTCGAAACGGTCGAATATGAGAGGCTTATCATGGTCTGGGATACCTTCTCCTTCATCAGTGATTGATACTTTCCAGCCCCCATTATCCTTTTCTGTCACCTTTACGTTGATAGTGGTAGCTTCTGCCGAGTACTTTATACTGTTGGAGATCAGGTTGGAGAAAACCTCTTCTATTATTCTGTTGGCCTTTGCAGGATAATTCCCTTTATTATCATATTCGATCTTCATCTGCTTCTCATCAGCCTCTGGCTTAAGGTTCTGTATAACTTCTTCAAGTATAGTCCCTATATCCATTTCCTCAAAATCCAGCTCTTCAACGCTTTCCAGCTTGGCAAGGTTAGCGGCATTCTCTATCATTTCTATCAGCTTGAGGTTGTTCCGCTCGATAGCCTTCAGGGCGGTTATCTTCTGTTCATCATCTTCATTTTCAAGAAGGTATTCAACATAACCTTTTATTACAGTTGCAGGGTTTATCAGGTCATGCCTGAGGATGTCGGTAAAGAGATCCTTTAGTTCGTTGGAATGCTTGAGCTGGGTAAAGTACTGCTTTAGTTTCTTCTCTACCGCCAGTCTTTCCATGACCTCTGTTTCAAGCTCACGGTTTTTGGAATTCAGTTCCGATGTTTTCGTCTCTATCCGGTCCTTAAGAATAAAGCTCAGGATTATGAATATCAGAAGCATGCCTCCGCCTATTCCCACACTGAGCTTGAGCCAGGCAGGGCTCTCCCAGGTGTTAAGGCTTGCAGATTGTCCATTCTGCGGGAAGTAATTGACATACTGTGGATCTGTACAGGCAACACCCCGTGCAGTGGTAATGCTTTCACTTGTGAGAATGTACCTTTCATCGATCTCCTGCGGATCAGGAACACTCGCCAGTATTTTGATGTCACGGTTTTCCAGTCCTTCAAGTTTCGCTTCCCCTGGTCCATGGATTTGATCTGTTTTCCACCTCCCCTTCTCTGCAATTGCTCCGATCATATCTGCATAGGGTCCTGTCATCTCTTTGTCCTGCCCTATCATTATAAGGGGTTCACCCTGGAAAATGCCTGCCTGTGCAATATTGCCGGAGCTCTCTGAATAAGCGGTGGGTATCAGAAGTAATAGAAGAGATGCTAATGTAAGGTATCTGAGTATTTCAGTAAACCGGAATTTTTTGATCTTCAGGCCTGTACTTCCTTTTTTGCAGCGACCATACATTATATAAAGTACACACGCTTTAAATATATATTTATTTACTTATCTAAAATTCTATTTATTTTAAACTGATCCCCCATGGCACTTCCCGGGCCCTGGATGATCCTCAGTATCTCCCAGAGCTAAAACGAGAACATGTGGCAAAGTCTCTGTGACAATGCCGCAGAAAGATCATTCAAGGTATATTGCAGGCCTCAGTGGTGCTGCAAACCTTGACTTGTTCTCAGGGTCATATTCGGGGGAATCTGCAGTGTATACATCGATCTGGCAGCCGATCTCATTCGCGAGACATTCGCCATTCTCCCGGAGTATGCTCTGCTCGTCAAGGTCAAAGCCAAGCAGCATTTCGAACCTTCCGGTTTTCATGCTTTTTATGTCCGGTACGAGTTTCTGCACGTATTTTGGTATCTCTTTTCCATAATGGCGGTTCTCCGGTTCGGCCATGAGCTCCTTAATAAGCTTTCCGGGATCGAGGTCCTCCTCATGAAGCATCTTCAGGGCAAGCTTGAATGCCCTCGTCTTCCATGCAGGGGATGTGTAGAGCACAGCCTTCTTCGGCCTGATCTTTGTGACCTTGATGATCTCCTCTATATCTGACAGCGTATTACAGATAAGTTCCTCTGCAAGTTCTGCATCGTTGTCCACGTACTCCGGGCAGAAGATCGGATATGGTGCCATGGACACAAAGTCATTTTCCCCATGTCCCATTGCAGACCATATCTCCTCGCATATATGTGGTGTGAAAGGCGCCATCAGGCGCACCCATGAATCAAGCACGTCATAGAGGACTGCGCTACCGCCGCGCCTCTGATACCATTTAACATCATTGTAAAGCAGGAAGAAGGCATTCTGCAATGCACCCCTGGTCCTTATGGATGTCATGTCATTGTTTGTCTCCCTGACGATCTGCTGCAGCCTGCTGAGCATCCAGCGGTCTATCAGATGCAATTCCCCTTCTATGCCGGAGCTTGCTCCTGAGCTGATGATTTCCATGGCCAGTTTGTAGAACCTTTCCATCTGTTTTCTGGCACTCTCAACTCCTGCATTCCTCCAGTCAGCATCCTGGGTCTGTTCTGCACTGGATAGTATGTACATCCGTGAGACATCAGCACCATAGGTACCGACCGCTTCTTTCATGGTCAGGATCGGGCCCTTGGATTTGCTCATCTTCTCTCCCTCAAGTGACACGAAGCCATTCACTGCCATCGCACGTGGCCATTTGTCCTCATCAAAGATCGCTACATGATGGAAGAGGAAGAAGAGCAGGTGGTTTGACACAAGGTCCTTTCCGGAAGACCTGAGGTCAACAGGATACCAGTAATCGAAATCAGCCTTCATATCTGCGATAAGTTTCTCATCGAGACCGGTATCTGCTGCAGTTTCCTGTACCCTCCCTTTTCCAAGCAGTACATAGTCAAAGAGGGATGGTTTCAGTTGCTCCGGCAGGACTCCCTGTGAGAAGAACTTGTTGGTTATGTAGTAGGACATGTAGATGGTGGAATCCCCAAGGGACTCTATAAGCCATTCCGTATCAAAGGGCAATCTTGTACCCAGTCCCTTTTTCCTGGCACATGCCTTGTCCTTCAGCCAGTCCACCTTGTTTTTGAACTCCACCCGGATCTCTTCAGGTATGATCTCCATGTTCTCTATACACCTGTAGACAATGTCCTTCCATTCGGGACTGGAATAGTTCAGAAACCACTGGCCCTTTACCATGTTCACAACACAGGGTGTTCCGCAACGGCAGACCACAGGCTCGCTGAACTCGTAGAATATCTCCCCTATTCCTCTCGACAGAAGGTCACGGGTCAGGACGTCCTTTATTTTTGAAACGGCAATACCTGCATATTCCCCGGTGTTATCCTTCAACACACCACCATGGAACTCACGGCGGTACACAAGCTTTGTCGCCTCTTCAGCCCTGGGGTCTTTCTGGTCCTCTACGCCAAGCTGCCTGACAGCATCGACAGCAGGGTATTCCCCGAAATCCTTTACTTCGATAAGTGATATGAACTCGATATCGCGTACATTTTCGGTGATACCATACTCTGAAAGGTCCTTATCATAGAGATCCTTGATAGCAAGGTAGTCATAGGGTGCGTGTGCCGGTACGCTCATAACTATGCCACTCCCGTTCCCGGCCTTCACAAAGGAAGCCGGCAGTGTGATAACCTCTTTTCCTGTCAGGGGATTCCTAACTTTTATCCCGATGATCGATCCGGAGGGCACGTTATCAACAAATTCAACCTCCCTGTCGGTATAGGTAAGCTTGTCGTATGCTTCCCTGCTGACTACCCAGAACTCTTCTTTTCCGCCCTGCTTCACCTTGATCCTTACATGTTCGATATCCGGGTTCACCCAGAGGTTGGTAACACCGAATATTGTCTCGGGGCGCAGGGTAGCACAGGGCAGTATAAGTCCGTCATGCTCAAATTTGATGAATGTGAAGTCCACGATAGTAGCATTCTCGCCGTGGAGGATGTCGTGGTCCTCAACCGGGTTATTGTCGTGAGGGCACCATTTGACAGGATGAGACCCCTTCACGATAAGTCCCTTGTCGTGCAGCAGGTTGAACTGCCATTCGATGAACTTCTTATATGTGGGGTCGGTGGTGGTGAACTTTCTGCGCCAGTCAATGGAGTAACCGATGGAGCGCATTGCAAGTTCAGCTTCCACGCTGAAATAGTCCACGATCTTTTCCGGCGTATCCAGAAAAGGAAGGACGTCCTCCGGGATCTTGTGCAGCCTGGAATATACGTCCATTGTCTGCGGATCCCTGCTGGCGATAAGCTCTGCCAGCCCCACGATGGGGGTCCCGGTCACGTGAAAGCCCATGGGGTAGAGCACATTGTAACCCAGCATCCTTCGGTGCCTTGCAACAACGTCACCGATCGTGAAGGTCCTGGTATGCCCGGCGTGTAAGTTGCCGTTCAGGTAAGGGTAGGGGATGGTTATGAAGAATTTATCCCTTTCATCGGGCTCCGGTTCGAAGACCCGGCTCTCGTTCCAGCGGCTCTGCCATTTTTTCTCGATTTCCTGCGGATTATAATCCTGTTCCATTGTTCGCACCTTATCACGCCGGTCCTATATCCATGATGAAATTGTAATCTAGTTAGTAGAATGTAAATATTAACTTTATGTATTGAGCCTGTAAAGACAGGCTTTCGGATATTATGTTCCTGTGCTTCAAACAGTGTCAAGCTAAATAAAACAAACGGAAATGAGTACAGTTCCTGTTTCGTTTCCGCTTTAAACTTACGAATAAAGGTGCTCAGGGGGGTAGAGGAAGCCTGCGGGCTTTGGCCGTGGGGGGCAGTCGCAGAAGAATCAAAAATATGTTTTAGCAGTTCACTCCTTTTTCTCATTTACATATTCGACACAGGATGGATACATTGAAGCTTTTTCATAACAAATTTAACAGGGGTTGATCACCTCATCCAAAAAACGCAATTCCGGCAGAAATAGTGATCTTCCGCTTGCATATCGCATGTCGTGTTCATGTGATCTGAGCTCCCGTCATTATCCTGCTTCCCGGCAAAATATGATTTGTGCATATATATGCAGGATCTTTTCAGAGGCACCGATATGCTTATCGGGGGATAGCTCCAATTCCAGCACATGGATTTTAGAGTATTCTGCGGCCATACGCACATTGGCAGTGTCCCGGAATTCATGAAGCAGGTCTCATCGATATCCTCTGAGAACGGGACTGTGATCCAGGCCATGGATGCTGGAAAGATCGCGGGAGAGAGGCATGTGATCCTTGCCATTGAAAAGGCATTGCGCGCAATAGCTAACAATTGCAATGCCGCAAAGGACCCCGGGATCGAGATCATGAGATATGCGTCGGGAAAAAGACAGATCGAGGAGGCATTTTCCATGGGTGTGCATGAAGGTGAGATGGATATTGTCTTTGTCATACTGGGGGATCCGGAAAATATGTCCCTCTCTGAAAAAGCACTGGAGGGACTTACAAGTAAGACCAGTGCCATCGAATACACTGCAAGTAAGAGAAGTGCTATCCTCTCCCAGTTCGGCATAACGGCAAAAGAGATCGGGGCTGCAGGGGAGGAAATGATACCAGAACTGGTCCTTGAGAGAGTGGCCCTTGTGGATGTATTGAAGTAGTTATCAACGATACAGGCCGAAGTTCTAATATGGAAATTATTAATACAGGTGTCAGGTAATCTAATCATGTGGATAATAATTGAAATCCAGGGGAGATGATAATGCCTCATCCGAAAACAGCAGAAGAAATGATAAAGTGTGCAGGTCCGATAGAATACGAGCTTTTGCCAAGATTATTGCATGTGACCGAAGCGGCAGCTATTGCGGCATCCTACCAGATGGGCCGTGGAGACAAACAGTTTTCTGACAAGGTGTCAGTGGAAGCCATGCGCAGAATGCTGAACTGCCTTGATATGAAAGGCATCATCAAGATCGGTGAGGGTGAGCGTGATGAGGCTCCCATGCTCTACATCGGAGAGAAGGTCGGCACATGGGAGAAAGACTTCGAAGTTGATATCGCTGTAGACCCACTTGAAGGCACAAACCTTGCAGCAAATGGTTTCCCCGGAGCTATCGCCGTTATGGCAATGGCCGAAAGGGGGGGCCTTTTCCACGGGCCTGACATCTATATGGACAAGATCGTTGTGGGGTCGGAGGTTGTGAGATATGAGCGCGAGCATCCTGATAAAAGAATAGACCTTGATGCGCCTGTACGCATGAACCTTGAGATAGTTGCTGAAGCCCTCAACAGGAATGTGGATGAACTTGTTGTTGTTATTCTGGAAAGGAAGAGACATGAGCAGAAGATCAGGGAGATCAGGGATGCAGGTGCGCGTGTGATCCTGGTGACCGATGGTGACCTGATGCCGGGTGTATCTACTGCCATAAGGGGTTCCGGCGTACATATGGTACTCGGTGCCGGGGGGTCGGGAGAGGCTGTTCTTACCGCAGCAGCCATAAAGTGCCTCGGCGGGAAGATCCTTGCCCGCCTCGTACTTCCGACAGTTGCCAATGAGAAGTCCGATGATGAGATAGCAAAGGAAAAGGCAGAGAAGATGCCACGGCTGGCAACAATGGGTATAACCGAAGAGAACATCAATGAAGTACTCGATACGGAACGCCTGGTCCCGGGTAATGATATCATCTTCTCGGCAACAGGTGTTACCTCAGGTCCGATCCTGCGTGGTGTAAGCCTTTTCGGCGAAGGGGATGCAAGGGTGCACAGTCTGACGATCGGAAGCTCAGGTGTTGTCAAGTTCACTGATACGATATACATTCACGATAAGGAAGAAACGCCTCTGCGTTACCAGTAATCAAAATGAAGGTTCACGTATCAACCTACGGGTGCTCTGCAAGCCAGGCGTCCGCAGAGATCATGATGGCTGCTGTCCGGGACAGGGGTCATTCCCTTGTTCCCGAGAAGCAGGCCGATGTGCTGGTTATCAATACCTGTACTGTGAAGTATACCACGGAGCAGAAGATCCTTCATAAGATCGGGGAAGCAGGCAGGCTGGGTAAGAAGGTAGTGGTATCCGGGTGCATGCCTGAGGTCCAGCTTGACGATATCCTTGCCCGCAATCCCCGGGCTCACATACTGGGAGTCAATTCCGTTTCCCGGATCGGACAGGTTATAGATTCGCTTGGTTCTTCAAAAGAGAGAATGCAGATATTCCTGAATGAGCCTGAGGGGTTCCAGGGTGTCCCGCGCATACGCTTCAATCCGAACATACATATCTGCCAGTTATCCCAGGGATGTAACTATTCATGCGCTTACTGTATCGTACGTATCGCCCGGGGAAAGCTCAGGTCATTCGAGCCGCAGGACATTGTTGCAGATATCAGGAACGCTGTTTCCGAGGGCTGCCGGGAGATATGGCTGACCTCCCAGGACAACGGGCAGTACGGGACGGATAAGAAGGTACTTCTTCCGGAGCTGCTGGAAATGATATGCGACATACCGGGGGATTTCAAGCTGCGGGTAGGGATGATGAACCCATTTTCTGTACTTCCTGTTCTTGATGATCTTCTTGATGCTTTTGGGAATGAGAAAGTGTACAAACTGTTGCACCTTCCAATACAGTCAGCCTCGGACAATGTCCTTGAAAGGATGAACCGTTATCATAATATTGAAGATGCCAATGATGTTATCCGCAGGTTCAGGGAAAGGTTTGATGATCTGACCCTTTTCACAGATATCATAGTGGGTTTCCCCGGAGAGGAAGAGGAGGATTTCAGGAAGGGTATTGGATGGGTCAGGGAGTTCAGGCCTGATAAGGTCAATATCTCCAGGTACACCCCGCGCCCCCTGACAGAGGCTGTGGGATACAGGCAGATCGATTCCCGTATCATGGTCAGAAGGTCCAACGAGCTTCATAATGCATGTGAAAGTATCAAGCTGGGGTCAAAGAATGCCCGGGTGGGCAATGAATTCACAGTTTTCATTTCCAGGGAGGCAAAAAAGCAGGGTGTTATGGCACGCACTGGATCCTACCTGCCGGTCGTCATCCCTGAATGCGGTCCGGATTCAGGCCTCTCACCCGGCATGTCCTGCAGGGTGAGCATATATGATGCTACTCCGGGGTATTTCCTGGGCAGGATCATCAGCTGATTTCAGGGGTGTTCCCCTGACTCAGTTTTTAGATACTTCTTCCCGCTGGATCTTGTCAATGACCTTTTTATCATAGAGTTTGACAATATCACTTCTGGTTATTATGCCCAGCAGCTGTTTATTGTCGTCCCTTGATACAACCGGCAGCCTTCCTATGTCCTTTGCAGCCAGGCGCTTCAGCACAGTATCCAGTGTCTCGTCGGGATATGCAGTTTCCATTTCCCTGGTAGCGATCTCGCAGATGTTCTTGTCGAACTCATCCCTTTTCACCTTGTCCCTCAGGTCTTTCAGGGTCACTATCCCGCATAATTTTCCACCTGAGTCCAGTACAGGGAACCCTGCATGACGGCTTGACTGCATGAGTGCTATAAGAGCCTGCACATTCTTGTTCTCAGAAACGGTCTGTACATTGGTTTTCATTGCATCCCGTACAAGGAGCGATTCCATTATATCGACCTCCTTGCCTTTGCGTATGATAAAACCACGCTTTTTCAGACCTTCTGTAAATATGGATTCGGGGTTCAATGCGCCTGAGACCAGGTTGCTTACGACACATGCGAGCATGAGAGGCAGGATCAGGTTATAATCCCTTGTCAGCTCAAAGAGGATGAGTATTGCAGCAAGGGGTGCGTGGCTGGTACCCGCCAGCACGGCTCCCATCCCGGCAAGTGCGTAGGCACCGGATTCGGCAGTGACGCTGGGAAATGCACTATGTACGATGGCCCCGTAGGCACCCCCCAGCATGGCTCCTGTAAAGAGTGCGGGAACTATGGATCCCCCTGAACCGCCGGAGCCCATTGTGAAGGAGAATGCAATGATCTTGAGGAAAATAAGTGCGATCATAAGGTTAAGGGTAAGATCATTTGCAAGGGCATCCGTGATAACATCATACCCCAATCCGAAAACCTGGGGATAGAAGTATCCGATCATACCCACGAGCGCACCACCGATCGCTGGTTTTATTATCGGGTGTACATGCAGGGAGCAGAAAAGCTCATGTGCCGAGTTCAATGAGCGCATCAATATGATAGCAGTTATCCCTGCGCAGATCCCAAGGCCGAGGTACAGTATTGATTCATAGAAGGGGTTTACAAGTTCGTAATTTGAAATATGGATCACCCTTACACCAAAAACAGTATTTGCGACAAGGGTTGCAAATACCGATGAGACAACAATTGGAATGAAAGTGCTGGCTTCCAGTTCCCCGAGAATTACCTCTACCACAAAGACCACGCCGGCAAGCGGGGCGTTGAAAGCTGCGGCCAATCCTCCGGCGGCACCACATCCGAGCAGTATCTTCCCCCTGTTCCCGTGTATCCTGAGCACTCTGGCAAGGGATGAGCCAATGACCGAACCACCAAGTATCACCGGCGCTTCTTTACCCACCGATCCTCCGGAACCTATGGAGATAACGGATGCAAGGACTTCCAGGAATGCATTGCGGATGGATATCCTCCCTCCCCTCAGTGTGGTGGCCTCTATGACCTCTTCGATGTCATAGCGTCGGCTGGTAATTAGAAAGTGTGCGATGGTGCCTACAAGAAGACCACCGAGTGCTGGAAGAAGGATTACGTAATGCCGGGGGAGCCCGTAGACACTACCAAAGAAAATACTTCCACTGCTTTTAAGCGCATAATCGTAAAGGACGATCGCAAGTCCTGTAAGGGTCCCTATCAGAAGTGCAAGGGAATTGGATATCACCGATTCATTCTGAAACCAGCGGTTCAGTTTCTGTTCGATCTTTCCCTTAAAGGCATCCAAAGCAGTTCATCTCTTTCGGTCCGGATTGTCAGGGGTATTCATGCATTCTAGAAATACTTTTTTGATAATTTTTACTTTTGGGTGTTATATATCCGTCAGGATGAACTGACCAGAATATTACAAACTATCCAGAGTAAATACTCTTATAATAGATTGTTGTATATTGCTAATAAGTAGCGATATGTGGGGGCATCGGTATACAGGTGTCAGCATAAAACAGACCATGTCATGCCAGGGTACACTGGCTGAATAATGGAATATTACTTCAGTTGTTATCAAGCTGGGGTTTAAACATAAATATTATCAAGGTTGGTAGTATGCGTCCTCTCCCCAAAAATGATGTCAAAAAGCAATTAATGAATAATATCAGGATCTTCCTGACCATCTCTATCTTGTTCTCCATGTTCAATCCCGTATTCACTGCCAGCGCAGCGTCTGGCGCAACAGCTTCTGTAAATGATCTTTCCCTGGATGTCGGGGAAACATCTTCTGTTTCCATTTATATTGGAAACTGCAGTAACGTTACATCCCTGTATGCGACCCTGAGTTTCAATGATAGTATTGTGGAGTTTACCGGAGCCGCAGTAAGCACGGGTGTTCCAGGTTCTTTAACCAGCGCTTATTCGTCAGGAACCATTGATATTGAGCTGACAGGGATGGAAATGTTCACCACCTCCTCTGAAACAGCTGTTGCCGATCTGAGTTTCAGGGGACTTGAAAGCGGAAGTACTGATCTTTCTCTTGATCATGTGGAACTGAACACAACCCTTGGTCCGGATAT
>JAFGCK010000085.1 GCA_016932675.1 Methanosarcinaceae archaeon
CAGCGATAATTATAAGAATAATTAAAAGTAATCTATATATATAAAAATACATTCTATAAATTACAGGTCATCGCAGATTCGAAGGAGTTGTTATCATTTCCAGCGAGCAGAAAGCAAAAGTACTCATTGTTGATGATGAAACAATGAATATAGAATTGCTCCGGGCATATTTGGAAGACAGTTATGAAGTGATCGCTGCTACCAATGGCCATGAAGCACTCAAAAAGGTCAATGAAGAGATGCCCGACATTATTCTACTTGATGTGATGATGCCGGAAATGAATGGATATCAGGCATGTGAACAGCTCAAACAGGACCCCCGAACGCAGTTCATACCTGTCATAATGGTTACAGCCCTTTCCGGAAGGAACGACTGGATCTCAGGGATCGAAGCTGGTGCTGATGAATTTCTGACAAAGCCTGTGAACAAACTGGAACTTCTTACAAGGATAAATTCATTGCTCAGGCTCAAGACCCTGCATTTTGATCTGCTCGCAGAGAAAAATAAGCTTGAACTTCAGAACCGCATACGTTCCGTGCTTACCCAGATAATCCCCCCCCTCCTGAAGACATTACCCCCGGAGCAAAAGAACATTGTGATCCACCAGATGATAGATATGGTCGTCGAGTCTATTTTTGAATGTTCCAGTGCTGAAGATAACTTTGCAGGATATGAATTCGTAGGGGACCTTTGCTGCCAGATAATCAACCAGCTGGGCGCCAACTTCGAGGTCGATGGCGTTAATGGGGGAAAAAGCTTTACTCTGAAAGGGAGCATCTGCCCCTGGGGCAAAGATGAGGCCCGGTCGAACCCGATCCTCTGTACACTTTCCAGGGGAATATTCTCCAGGGTCATAAACATGAGGGATGAGGACATGGAGATCAATGTCCTGGAAACCATGGGGAACGGGGACAAATGCTGCCTGTTCGAACTGACAAGGCTGGATTAAGGTATCAGGTCAAGTATCCTGATGGCAAGATAAGCTGCATTGGCACCGTTGTCCACGCCGACACTTGCAACCGGTACTCCCGGAGGCATCTGGGCTGTTGCGAGAAGGGCATCAAGCCCCATCATTTTTGCGCTGACCGGTACTCCGATCACAGGCACAAGGGTCTTGGAAGCAATGACCCCTGGAAGGGCAGCCGAAAGACCGGCTATTGCAATATAGACCCTGGCCTGGCTCTGAGCCATATACTCATCCAGTTTATCCGGATTGCGATGTGCTGATATCACCTGCACATCATAGGAATATTCACTGTTATCCAGCACATTGGTCACTCTGTGTGCAATAGCTCTGTCTGATTCAGAACCCATTATAACTGCAATGTCCACCATTGTCTTGCTCCTATGGAAGGTTCCCTTCACCACTTAACTCATGCTGACGTTCAATGTTCATACGTATAAGTATCTCAAAGATCTCTTTTACCGGGGCAGTATCAAGATTTCTCTCGGTTGCAGCATCAACAGCACGTTCGATGACTACATTATTCTGTTCTTCATCATTGATCTGCAAACCTTCTTTCTGTTTTGATTCAAGAACCTTTTCTGCAAGATCGACCCTTCTACGGATCAATTCGATCATTTCACGGTCTATCTTTTCTATTTCCGCACGTACTTCCTGTATAGTGGTCATGTATCTCCCCATTTAAAGTTTACTTGCGCCCTTATTATTGATCTTTGTACTTATCAGAGTTCCGCTTCCGCCGCACTTCTCCCATGCTTTTCTGAGAGGGCCTGCAGACCGGCCATCAACAAGGGCAACATATGAAGGGCCGGTACCAGACAGGCTCACTCCCTTTACGCCAACCTCAAGTGCACGCATGAGAAACTCCGTATCAAAACCTAAAGCACTGCAATACAAAAAACCGTTAAGTGTCATTGCCTTTTCATATTCATCCTTGAGGGAAAGAACGTAGGCGAGATCCACCCATGGAGCTATCAGTCTCGACCTTTCCACATTTGTTGAGGAACTGAAGGACTTCCTGTGAGGTGCAAATATCAATACTTCGGCTTCCCTTTCTGTCCGCCTGACAAGTTCCAGTTTCCTGTTATCGGTTACAACAAGACCCCCACAATAAGAGGCACAAGCGTCATCAAAAGCACCGGTAATGGTAACTCCCGAGTCTTTTGCAGCCCGCACACCGAGCCTGACAGCTTCAAGTGCTTCCATTTCCTCACCGATAGCGGACAGCGTTGCCAGTACCGCTGCATTGGCAGCTGCACTGCTGCTTTTAAGACCGCTTGCAAGCGGGATCTCACTTCTTGTCCTGACCGTTCCTCCCATCTGCAGTCCGAAATGGTCCAGCACATACCCCACAGACTTTTCAATAAGAGTGGTATCAGCGTCAGATGCGCCTTCTATAATGCCGCGGATATTTGTTGTGTCGGTGGAGAGTTCCACGTCTGCATAGGTCTTCAGATCTATGCCGAATGCTGCACCTTTCCATGTAGCTATTGCATTGATAACAGTACCTGCACCCAGTGCATATGCACTTCCTTTGAGAATCATGAATAACACACCATCAGTGAGATCCGGATCACACCGCCCCGGGATCTGCCACCCGGGACCTGGTTTCTTTTCTCCATTCAATATGTAATGCAACATACATGGCAATATGCTATTTAAATATTCATAAATACGAGGAGATCTGATCAGCTCCTAAAATTGCTTTTTCTGACCAGACAATATTCGATCATACTTCAAATCGGTGTCTGCCTCTTTGATCCGTGTCTCAGAAAGATCAATTCAAAAAATATTTCAGACATGGATTAACACAGGATTTAAGCGGATTTCGGCTTTTACCGGTTTAGCTTCCGCTTTTATTATGGATCCGTGTGAATCTGTATGCATCCGCGTCTTAAAAGAAATCTGGAAGATCACCGGCTTCAATGAAAAAAGAACAGACATTTAAGCTGGAATTCTGATCAGGCAGCCTCAATACGTATATATCGACCGATCCCGGATGTATTCATCAATAAGACGAAAGAACAAATGGCAGGCCGGGCTCCAGCCTGTCGGGCAGGCTGCATGGGGATAGGCCATGGCATCTGATGCCAATATATGCAGTATCCTGAGAAAACGAGAGCGCCCTGGCTACGAGAGATATCGGACACAATGCCGGACAGGTTTGGAAGCTGGTCCGCAAGTGTGATCTGGCTGCTGGGATGAATGTGGGAACACTGAATTACTTCAGGAAACATATGAAAATCAGAGAGTCAATGGCATCAATGTTTTGTCTGTTCAACTTTTTCTGGCAGATCTGGCATGGTAGTTACTGTGTTGCAGCTATCAGCTTATTCTTAAGTGCCCCATAGGACTTCTCGTATGCTTCAAGAATGAGAGGGCTCAGGGATCCCGCATCGATCATGTCCCCCGTACGATCAGATGTCAGCTCATCATGCACTTTGCCTTCACCGTATGCCAGGGTCATCAGGTCGAACCTTGATCCTTTGAAGTCAGATAGAACATCTGCGAATGCATCGTTGTGGATACTATACAGAAGAAGTATACCGTTTGATACCTTGCCATAGAACTTGATCTTCTCGTAGGTCTCTTTTTTTATCTTTGACAGGTCATTATGCAGAGAAACGTTCTGCAGATCCACGATCACATTGAGCCCTTTTCTGTTCTTCAGGCCTGCTGGCAACATATACGGTGACAATTCCTCAAATTTTGCTCCAATCTCATGAAGCTTTTTTGCGATATCGGACTTTTTTTCGTTTATTACTATAAGTAGTTCTATATCCCTATCTTTTCCAAGCAACTGAGAGATCTCTTTTGTGAACATCTCAGAGCCGATTATACTCATTACTGGCATTTACCTTACTCCCTTAGCACTTGTTTCGAGCCCGGACAGATGCATAGACAGAATAGCTTAATAAAGAGGCATGTGACGACAAACAGAGTATCCCTGTCTGAGACCCGGAACAAATCCAATAGTCTGCTTGCCAGGTACTGCATACCGGAACCTTTTTGCTTATCATCCATCTGATACTGCCCCATAGGAAATGGGTGATCAGGTAGTATATATAATCTCCGAAAAATCCCAGTTCATGATATCACCTGGCAATGGACATGGAATACTCTGTATCAGTACAGTTAACCGATAACATCTACAAACGATATGTTTATAACAAATACGGGTTACTATAATTATAATTCTATGAGACGTTGGTTTCGGCAGAAGCAAAGTCATTGACGCGATGATCTAGAATTGGATTTGTGGTGATCTGGTGGTTCTTGTATTCAGTGATGATCAGGTTTACCATAAAAGGTGTATTCATGCCACAAAAATTGGATGAAGTGCTCAATTATGGAACGTTCTGAGGATAGCTTTTATGTAGAGTTTTGCCTAGTGCTTACATAACATATCCGTCAACAGCAACGACCTAAAGAGGCATTTGGAATTACGGGCAGGATTACGGAGTGATCAGATGAAAGAAGTAGTGTTTGGAGAAAAAGATGAAAAACAACTGATATACTTCCCGGAGAAATGTATCGGTTGTGGAACGTGTATCATGGCATGTCCAAAAAGCTCTCTGGTGATCGGTTCAGTTGGAGCCGTTGCAAGGGGACTTATAGACAAGGATTTCCTTGAGAACCAGTCAGAACTCTGCATATTATGCGGGCTCTGTGCCAAGGCATGCCCGACTGGCGCACTTGAACTGAGACAGGCGGGAAAGTCTGTAAATGACGAGAACTACATCAGCGTTGCTCTCAAAGAAACCACTGTCAACGATAACTGTGTACACTGCGGCCTTTGTGAGCAGGTTTGTCCACAGGGCTGCATCGAGGTCAAACAGTGGCTCGCAGATGACGGAAGCGCACGTGTGGATGGCGAGACGATCATCGACAACGAGTGCTGTGTTCACTGCGGATGGTGTATGTCAGTCTGTCCTGTTGATGCCATCACCGTGGAAAAGCCATTCCAGGGCACCTGGCACAGGGACGAGAACACCTGTACTGCCTGCAGGACCTGTGTGGACACCTGCCCGTGCAATGCACTTTTCAACCCTGGCTGGGAAGCCGGACAGAGGGTAGACAAGGTAGCACAGCGTACTGACGCATGCATATACTGTGGTGCCTGCGATGTGTGCTGCCCTGTGAATGCAATTACAGTTACAAAGACAGCCATCATACCTGAAGTTGGTAAAAAGGAACTCCTTGAGAAGAAACTGCTCAATGCAAAAGTGCCAAGGCCAACACTCACATCCGTAATTGAAACAGATGAAGATGCATGCCTTGGATGCGGGAACTGTGTTATCGTCTGCCCTGTCAACGCAACCGACGGCCAGGTAGGAGCAGGTTACCTCAACGAGGTTGAAGGCAAGAAGCTACTCGAGGTAAGGAACGGCACGGTCAAGGTAGTCAACCAGGACCTGTGCGGATCAGATGGCGCATGTGCCATGATATGCCCAGTGGATGCGATCAGACTTACGAGGAGGGAGTAATAAAATGTCTGGAACAATAGCGATTAAGAATGGTTATGTTTTCGATCCTCTCAACGAGATCAACGGGGACAAGATGGATATCTTCATCAGGAACGGGAAAGTTGTGACAGAGCTTTCTGCCTCTGAGATGAAAGATGCAAAAGAGATCGATGCAACCGGCAAGACAGTAATGCCTGGTGGCGTGGACTCACACTCGCACGTAGCCGGAGCGAAGGTCAACGGCGGCAGGATGATGAGGCCTGAGGACCACTATAAATTCTACCAGAAAAAAACGCCCATCACACATTCCGGATGTGGGTACACTGTCCCTTCAGTATATCTTGGAGGATATGAGTATTCCAAGATGGGATACACAACTGTCTTCGAGGCAGCAGTTCCGCCAATGGAAGCACGCCACACCCACGAGGAAATGCGCTCGACCCCTATGCTGGATATGGGCGGATACCTTGTGCTTGGGAACAACTGGTTCCTTATGAGATACTTCAAGGAAGGGAATATCGAAAAGGCAGCTGCGTACGTTGCCTGGATGCTGAAGACCCACAAGACCTACGGAATAAAATGTGTCAACCCTGCCGGTGTAGAGAACTGGGGATGGGGAGAGAACGTAGGCGCCCTTGACCAGGCCAACATTCACTTCGAGGTCACACCTGAAGATATAATCAATGGGCTCGCCGAGCTCAACGAGATGCTCGGGATCCCGATGCCAGTGCACCTGCACGCCAACAATCTCGGACACCCTGGCTGCTGGGAGATCACAAGGGATTCGCTCAAGATCCCAAAGAACATCAGGGCAAGACCAAACACCAATGTCGAGTGGGCAGAAACAAAGATGAATCCGCTGAGGCATGAATCTATCTATCTTACACACTGCCAGTTCAATGCATTCGGCGGAACTTCCTGGAGAGACTTCGAATCCGGAGTAAAGGGGATCACCGACTACGTGAATGCCCAGGACCATATTGTAATGGACAGTGGCTGTGTCCCATTCGGTGAAGCAACTGTCATGACCGGTGACGGTCCTGCAATCCACGACCTCTACGTACTTACCGGACACAAATGGTCCAACACAGATGTAGAGTGCGAATGTGGTTCAGGAGTACTTCCATTCACATACCTGAAGAATAACCCTGTACACAGTGTACAGTGGGCAATGGGCCTTGAGGTGCTGCTCTACGTCAAGGATGCATGGAAGAGCATCATGACAACCGACAGTCCAAACGGCGGACCGTTCATAAAATATCCGCAGGTCATTGCATGGCTGATGTCCAACAAAGCAAGACAGGATACCTTTGAAGAATGCCACAAGTGGGCACAGGACAGGTCCGGACTCGCAGCCGAGACGAGGGAAATGACACTCAATGAGATTGCCATCGTCACCCGTGCAAACGCTGCAAGGACCATTGGCATGTCACACTGCAAGGGAACACTTGCAGTAGGTGCTGACGGAGACGTGGCCATCTACGACATCGATCCAAAGGCACTTGAGGTCAGTGACTATGAGAGTATAATCAGGGCCTTCGAGAATGCAGCATATACCATCAAGGATGGCCAGGTTGTATCCCAGAAGGGCGAGATCGTTGCAATTCCTGAGAAGAAGACATACTACACGGACATTGCTATCAGTGCTGATGATGAGAAGAACATGCTCGAGGACGTCAGGAACTGGTTCAAGTACTATACCATCGGATTCAACAACTATCCGACACCTGAAAAGTATCTTGCAAACCCGACCCCGATCAGGATCGATGCAGAGGTGTAATTACATGGCAGTAGTAACTCTTAAACCAACAGGCAACTTTGACCTTACCGTTGAGGCTGAGGTGATCACACCTGACAACTTTGCAGGTAAGTCTGCACAGGAGATAGGACAGTTGCTTGTCTGGCAGGGACCAAAGCAGTACCCTCTCGCCAATTATTTTGAAGTAAAGGGTGATGGTGCAGATACCACTGAGGAAACCACCATTACCATCGATGGCGATGTTTCAAGGGTCAAGCGCATCGGTGAAGGCATGACCGCCGGAAAGGTCCTTGTCAAAGGCTCAACAGGCATGCATGCCGGGGCAGAGATGGTGGGCGGCGAGATCATCATTGAAGGCGACACAGATTCATGGGCCGGTATGGAAATGAAAGGCGGCCTGCTTCACATAAAGGGAAACACAAAGGATCACCTTGGCTCTGCATACAGGGGTAGCTGGCATGGTATGACCGGAGGGCGCATAGTCGTTGACGGTGATGCTGTAAACCAGGTCGGCGGCGGTATGAGCGGTGGAGAGATCGTTATCGGCGGCAGTGTAAAGCACTTCTGCGGGATCCGGATCAACGGTGGTCTTATCGTTGTGAAAGGAGACGCTTTCAGGACCGTCGGAGCAGAGATGACCGGCGGTACTATCGTTGTTGGAGGGACGATTGAAAGGTTCACTCCGGGATTCATACAGGAAGATACTGAGTCAGACATCAAGTTCGATGACATAGAGTGCACCGGCGAATACAAAAAGTTCACAGGCGACTATGCCATCCCACAGAAGGGAAAGGGCACAATGTACGTATCCAGTGTGAACAACGAGTGTCTGTGAGGTGAGATTCATGCAAGTATTACTCAACACGGGAAGTACTATCGACGAAGGCAGGCTTGCCAAGGGCGGTAACAAGTACTCTGAAGATTACAAAAAGGAATGTGCTGTCTGCTGGATGTGCGCAGCGGACTACGCAACTCTCGGAAGCCCCGAGAAGGTTGCTGTAACATCCAGGGACGGAAAGCACACGGTCGCGGTTTATCCGAAGGTGACAGAGGTCATGAGGTCCGGCCAGGTATTTATACCAAGGTCAATATGGGCCAACGTGGTTGTGGAACCTGACACTTTCTCCACAGGTTCGCCACGTTACAAGGGAAGCCCTGTTATCATTGAACCTACCGATGAAGAGGTACTCAGCGCCGAGGAAGTTGTCCTGAAGCTGTACATGGGAGGTGAGTAGAATGGTATACAAGAACATAATCTGTCCGGTTTGCGGAGCTGCATGTGACGATGTCCAGGTAGACCTGGATACCATAAATCGTACGATCGATGTCCAGAACGCATGCAAGATGGGTAACGCAAAGTTCCAGGAAGTCGTCAGTTCCCACAGGATAGTCAGGCCGACCATCAGGGAGAACGGCAAGGTAAAAGACGTCAGCTGGGACGAAGCACTTGAGATGGCAGCAGACATACTTGTCAAATCAAGGCGCCCGCTCTTCTTCCTTGGAAGTGAGACATCATGCGAGGCCCAGGAGGTAGGACTGCACATCGCAGAATACCTTGGCGGAGTAGCAGACTCCAACGCAACTATCTGCCATGGACCAACAGTTATGGGTATCCAGGAATCCGGTATGGTCGGAGCAACAGCCGGTCAGACAAAGAACAGGGCTGACATGATCGTCTACTGGGGCGTCAATGCACTGGAATCTATGCCAAGGCATATGTCAAGGTACGGTGTGTTCCCAAGAGGATACTGGACAAAGAGAGGGAGGTTCGACAGGACCCTTATCACAGTGGACCCAAGAAGGACTCCAACTGCCACTGCATCAGACCTGCACCTGCAGATCAACCCGAACACCGACTACGAACTTCTCAGTGCCCTGTTCACCATCCTCAATGGCAAGGAGCCACATACATCCATTGAAGATATCACAGGGATCCCTATATCAGTTATGAAGCAGATGGTTGAGATGATGAAGGAATCAAACTACGTAGGTATCTTCGTAGGACTTGGTGTTTCATCCTCATACGGTAAGCACAGGAACATTGAGATGGCCCTGAACTTCGTCAAGGAAATGAATAACTACACCAAGTGTAATATCGGTGCTCTCAGGGGCCACTGTAACGTGGCCGGATTCAACCAGCTTGCATCCTACCTCTACGGTTACCCGTTCGGTGTTGACTTCATGAAGGGGTATCCAAGGTACAACCCCGGAGAGACTACAACCGTGGACCTGCTCAGGGAAAAGGATGTTGATGCGGCATTTGTCATGTCCGCTGACCTTGTGAACCACATTCCTGCCGACAGTGCAAAGTACCTTACAGAGATTCCTATGATCTGCCTCGATATTGCACCATGTCCATCAACCACCGCAGCAGACGTTGTCCTGCCAGGTGTCATTGATGCCATGGAATGTGACGGTACGTTCTACAGGCTCGACAATGTGCCTGTACACTTCGAACCGTTCACAGATTCACCATTCCCTGAAACAAAGAGCAACGAAGAAACCCTTAAGATGCTTTTTGAAAAGGTAAAGGCAAAAAAGGAAGCATGAATGAGTGAGAAAAGGCACTCAGAAAGTAAAAGGGAGGATAAAACGCTCCAAAAGGGCGAGGAAGATATATTCTCTCCCTTTTATGTTCCTCTGACATGCTTCAAGATCACTGAGAACGATAAACAACACATCGATGTGGACGTTATAATAGAGAAAAGGCTCGACCTTTTCGTGAATAATGTCCATATAACCACTTTTTTTGCAAGCCCTCATGAACTAAAGGAACTTGCGATCGGATTTCTCGTCTGCGAAGGATTCATTGAACCAGATACTAAAGTCGATCATGTCAGGGTAGAAGAGAAGGCCATTTTTTGTGAGATCAAGGTCGATGGAACTGAACTGGAAGGACTTACTCACCTTGAAAGATGCGGGACCACATCATACCGCAGGGGCAGGATCCGAAATATCAGGTCCGATACACACTTCACTACTGATGCCATTATCCATGCGGTAGGCCAGCTAAAAGAGCTTGGAAGGATCTGGCACCGCACCGGCGGAGCACACATATCCATGGTCTGCAATGACCGGGGAGAGGTGATCTTCTTCTGCGAGGACGTGGGGAGGGCATGCTCTGTTGACAAGGTCGTCGGTAAGGCCCTGCTCAATGGCACAGACCTCTCAAAATGCGCCCTGGTGACCACAGGCAGGCTTGCCTCCACAATGGTCTCAAAGGCTGCTAACGCCGGATTCCCGCTTGTGGCAAGTAAGGGGGCCACGGTGCGTGAGGCTGTGGAGCTGGCACAGGAAGCGGGGGTAACACTGGTGGCCTTTGTGAGGGGAAAGGATCTGTATGTGTATGCGGGGAAAGAACGAGTGATCTTACCACCGGACCTGGTCTAAATAGTCCCCATTAACGGCGATAACAAAAACATTATATCTCATAAACCCCTACTAAATCCCCGTTAAGTAACACAAATAAAATCAGGAATAATACTATATTTTCAAAAGAAGGTTACATCATGAGTGAAAAAATTGGAATTCTGGCAATTGGGCACGGCAGCAGATTACCTTACAATAATCAGGTCGTCACAGAGATCGCCAATATGATCTCCGAGAAACATCCCGAGTATATTGTGAAGGCAGGCTTCATGGAACATAGTGAACCCACTGTTGAAGAGGCACTTCATTCCTTTGAAGGCACTGGTGTGACAAAGATAGCTGCAGTACCCGTGTTCCTGGCATCCGGCGTTCACATCACCGAGGACATCCCTGAGATCCTTAAACTTGACCCTGAGACGAACGAAGGCAAGATCCAGCTCAATGGGAACAGCGTCAGGATCGTCTACGGCAAGCCTCTTGGAAGTGACAGGCTCATTGCAGATCTTATCTTCAAGAGAGCGCAGGAAGTCCTTTAATACCTGTTTTTGTTGTAATACCATTACAACAATCTTTTTTATTAAAATAGATTTTATTACGATGATCAGAGAATTGAGGCCCACCG
>JAFGCK010000086.1 GCA_016932675.1 Methanosarcinaceae archaeon
CCCATAAATATTTCAGACACGGATCAACACGGGATTAACGCAGATTTTCTTTTATCGGTTTTAGATTCTGGTCTTTACTATGAATCTGTGTTAATCGGTGTAGATCTGTGTCTTATGTGATCAATTCCATAAATATTTCAGACACGGATTAACACGGGATTAACGCAGATTTCAGCTTTTATCGGTTTTAGCTTCTGACCCTTACTATGAATCTGTGTTAATTGGTGCAGATCCGTGTCTTGAAATGCGATCCGAAAGATCATCGGCCGGATGAAAGATGAACAGGCCTTCAAGCTGGGATCCTGATCATATAAATTCACAGTCCCCGGTCAAGTGCTGAAAGAAAAGATATGATGGTTTGCCTTAATTCCTGTTCGTTCCCGTATCCCTTTGTAATAAGCCCCTTATTGGTGTTCCCGAGTATCATTGCAGAGACGTTGGCCGCCGGGGAGTGCAGGCAGAGTGTGGGCAGGCCAAGCTGCAGCGCACTGCAGATCTCATAGCCAACTCCTATGGAAGGTGTACTGACCTCTGCTATCAAGCACTCACTTTTTTCAAGAAGGTGCATGTCACGTTCGTATATCTCCTGTTCTGTCATGGCTGATTCTGTCTCCTCTGCTGCAGGATCTGCCACATGCCGGCTAAGGACCTCATGTCCCCCGTCCTGCAGGAGACTGCATATTTTCATGTACACTGGAAGCATTTTTCTCCCTCCGCGTATGGAGCCGGAAAGGAATATCCTCATAGCACACCTCTGTGGAAGTGCCCTCTGGTGTATTCTTTTGATATATCACTGCATTTCATGGTCCCGGCCTGCAGGCTTTTCCCGTAAGGATATGAGTCAATTGCTTTCCTGTAGGAAGCTGTAACCTTTTCAATTAGTGAGACCTCCATCATTCTTGCATCGATCCTGAAAGCCCTGACACAGCTTTCCATCAGCCGGGGGATGTCCTCCAGAAGGCAAAGCTCCTTTGAATTGAATATGTGCGTCCGGCCCGAACAATCCGTCATTGCCGGAAAAGCAAATCCCTTTTCATCGACAAGTTCAAAAGATCCTGTCCATGTTATCGGATCAGGGATCTTTTCAGTTCCTGTAAGATCCCTTACAAGACCATGTTCTGACACCATGATATGCAGACGGCCATGTACAATGAACTCCGTGTCATGTATGGAGCCTGTTCCTTTGACCTGCTCGTGGTTCATTTCCGGGGAAAGTACCACCGAAATGGCACCTTTTTTAATAAGAAGTGCGGCGCTTTCACTGTTGAAGATGTTCAGGTGACTGTCAGCTATGGCCGGGATGCCAAGCACGATCGCCTTTTTGAAAACTCCGGCGTTTGCAGCAATGATGCCTTCAAAACCTGCCTTCATTGCTGAGTTCATTCTTTTTTCAATTCCTGGCATCTCAGTATCCTTCACGATGATCGGAGTGTGGAGGTATACGGGCACGTTTGCCTGCCTTGCATGAGAGGCAGCAGCGATCAGGTCAGCACCTTCATGCCGGCTGCAATCTGGCCCGTCATAATATATGAGGTCTGCACCACCGGATATTGCATTATCAAGAGCTTCCATGCCAGTTACGCTTACTGCAAGCAATGGTTTTTCTTTTCTTTCAGGTGCAAAAGGCTCTTTTGGAGCGACATAAGCGGAATGCTTCGGTCTTCTCTTTTTTTCAACTCTCATTTTTTCGAGTTCTTCTGCTGCCCTGTTCCTGGCATGGTTCATTTCCCTTATCGGGATAAAGATGTCATTGCCCATGGATATCTCTATCTCCTTTGCCTTAAGGACGGTGTTGCCAAGCTTTCCAAGCTGTTTTTCCATATCCTTTGCGGTGGTCGCCTTCCCTATTGCAGGTTCGACAAGATAATCAGAGTTGATGCTCACCCGGTTGTTGTCCTCATCCAGAAATGTCACTTCCATTCTTTCCCCGGCGTGTGCTCTTGCTTTGATGGTAACAGGTACCTTTCTTGGGTTTTCAGGAGATTCGAAGGACCGTTTCAGTTCTTTCATAAGGGAGCTGTCAAGTGTCCTGTAGACCGGGGTTCCTTTTTTGAGGGGAGTGTTATAAGAAATGTTTATAATTTCCTCTCTTCCTGCTTCTTTTGTAAGCTTTCCTTTTCTGTACATCTGCTGGATAGTGGTCCCTGATCCCTGTTCCTCTTCAAATCCTATACCATCTCCAGTCTTCAGTGCTCCGGTAAGTTCCAGGCTGAGCTGTCTGAGCTTTTTGTCATATCCTCTCACTTTTCCTGTCCTGATCCCCCGGTTGTAGGGCCGCTCCCGGCTCATAAGGGCACTTCCCGGATCGCCTTTGAAGTATCCGGTGGTGAAGCCGCGGTTGAATAATTGTTCAAGCTGCAGTTTCTCTTCTTCGCAGACGTGGTATCCCGCCGGGTCTCCCATATGCCTGTCAAGAAGGCGGCGGTAGATGCGTACCACGCCGGCAACGTATTCCGGTCTTTTCATGCGGCCCTCTATCTTGAAGGAGCAGATGCCTGCTTCCATAAGTTCGGGGATTATCAGGGAAGTGTTCAGGTCTGCCGGGCTGAGCAGGAATTTTCCGGGAGTCCTTAGCTCTTTGCCTTCCCTCATCAGGCCATATCCCTTCCTGCAGGGCTGTGCACAGTATCCGCGGTTCCCACTCCTTGCGCCTATTATGCTGCTCATCAGGCACTGCCCGGAATAGCAGATACAAAGAGCTCCGTGGATGAATGTCTCGATTTCAATGTCAGTGTCCTGCCGGATCCTTTTGATCTCCTCAAGTGTCATTTCCCTTGCAAGCACTACACGTTTGACACCCATCTCCCGAAGGAAACGTACTCCTTCGCTGTTGTGTATGGTCATCTGGGTACTGGCATGGACCGGCAGTAAGGGCACGTGTCTTTTAGCAAGTGAGAGGAGTCCGATATCCTGGACAATGATGGCATCGGTGCCAAGCTCATCCAGTGTTTGCATCAGGTTTACGGCCGTTTCGATCTCTGTATCCTTTATGAGCGTGTTGAGGGTAACATAGACCCTGACACCTCGCAGATGGGCATGGTCAAGTGCCTGCCTGAATTCATCCAGCGTGAAATTGTCTGCATATGCCCTTGCACTGAATCCCTTTATTCCCAGGTATACTGCATCGGCACCGTTCTCCACGGCGGCGACAAGGGCATCCATGTCTCCGGCAGGGGCAAGAAGTTCGGGTTTTCTGATAGTCATGAACTCTGGAGTATACTCATGAAAGCTATGTGAACTACCATCCTATGAATAGGGTGGCTTCCTGCTTCATTCTTTCCTCTTTTAAGGACAAGTCCACAGGCTCTTCCCGTAGTTCCTACGGTGTTACATTCCAATTTGATTTTGCTTATCTAAAGCAAACTTTTTGATATTAATAGCGGCATTAATATCC
>JAFGCK010000087.1 GCA_016932675.1 Methanosarcinaceae archaeon
AATATCAGAAAGGCTAAATTTTATCCATAAAACAATGCTCTGTTATTGTATATGAAAATTTGATCATTGAATAAATAACACTTAAGAATTTAAACTTTAATTTTTAACACTCATAAAAAAAGGTATAATAATTAATTTTCGTAGTATTTATGTACCAAACAATCTGTTTATTTTCTTGTAGACTGTAACAAGAAAACATCACTTACTAATTTTATTGAAGTTATGGCTACCTATATATTTTTTTGAAGTTTATAATTTTTGTGAAACATAATTCCAAAAGTACATTTTTATAAAATATGACAATTTCCTAAAATGCCTGTGAAAAAGTGAGAGTTAAATAGATCCAGCAAAAATAGATCCGACAAATAACGATCCCTAAACTTCACAATAAAAACTATTAACTTTAAGACCGTTCAAATCTGAAATAAAGGAATGAATAATGGACAAAAAAAGGTTTTTGCTATACTCCACAGTCTTTCTGATAATGGGTTTATCAAACACAGTAATACCGGTATTGCCGGAAATTGCTGCCGGGAACCATGGAAGATATGGGGCTTTTGCATCCAGCCTGCTGTTCTCAGGATACTTCATAGGAGCATTGCTTACAATGCTGCCTTTCGGTTTCTTTTCAGACAGATATGACAAGCTTAAATTTGTGATCCTGGCAATCCTGCTAACACTTGTTTCAGGGCTCACGCTTTTGCTTACGGATAACCTGTACATACTTGTGATAGCCAGGTTTGTCGAAGGAACTGCTTGCGGGGCTTTCTTCCCTGTGGCTTATACACTCCTGTCGGAATATGAGTACAGGAACCGCTACATAGGAGAGTTCAACTTCCTCCTGAATGCAGGGCTTGCACTTGGAGTTGCCCTGGCTGGCTATCTGGCAGAGTGGCAGATCAAAAATGGGATCTTACTGTTCACCTTGATGGCAGGCATACTATTTACAGCTGGACTGTTGATCCTCGCAGAGAGAAGCAAAATCGAAAATGTAAGAGTTATTGCTTCGTTCAATCCGCCTGATATGAGCAGTATAGCCGGCAATTTCATCAATAAAAAATACCTTCGGATATGGATCATCACCTTTCTCATGTTCGGACTGACAGGGGTCATCATTGCATTCTACCCGGATTACAGCAAGGACTTTCTAAGTAAAACAGCTCTTGGGATCTCCATAGCTGCACTTTATGTTAGTGCCATGGCAACCAATATCCTTGTAGGCCGCATGAACCTCAGATATGACCACATGATACGCACAGGAATAATAATAGCATCTATAGGCACACTTGTATCCATTCACTATCCAATAATAGGCTTCTCTCTGATAGGTATTGGCTCCGGTACAGGCCTGATAGGCCTGCCCTTAGCAGTATCCCATATGAATATAGAAAGAGGGCTTGCAATGGGCATTTTCAGCACATGCACATATGCAGGCCTTGGTCTGCTGCCCCTATTCACAGGTATATTCCTTGATACTCTGGGATTTGAAAAGATATTCATTATCAGTGCGGTACTACTATTCCTGTCCATCTTCCTGAGAGATGGATTGACAAAAGAGAGCTGATTTATTCAACGCATCTCTGAAAGTGCCCGGTAAAATGTTTTCATTTTAGAAAAAATAATTCCAGATAGAAAGACTATTATATCGATTCTGCATCAATACGTTCATGAATGCCAGAAAAACGAGAGTATGGGAACTCCTTTTGAAGATAATCGCACCTGTGTTTATGCTGATGTTCCTGCTGCAGCCTGTGTGTGCATACCAGCTTGTGGAAGTGGATCCGGTCAACACTCCTCACGGAGCGGTCATTTTGATCGTTGACGGACTCAGTTCCTCATATATCTATCCGGAATTCACCCCCCATGCACTTGATGGGAGCGTTCTTGAAAAAGCCAATGCACCGAATATTTCACTTATTCTAAATGAAGGTTGCAGAATACTTGACGTCCGAGCTCCCCGGACCTATACCGAAGCCGGTCACTCGGTCCTTATTACTGGTTACTCCGACGCCCTGTCCGACTCAGTTGCAGGATCAGGTACAACCATCTATGACGTGGTGCATGAATATGATTATCTGGCCTTTGGTATCATGGAAAAAGGTGACTTTGCATCCATCTGTGCCAAACAGGATGTTATACTACACGATATATCAAGCTCGATCAACAAGCCTGAAATGATAATCGACACGAATATCCGGACAGCGGGCAGCAAACAGATATCCCTGGACGTTGCAGACATTATGCAGAATAATATTCAGACATTGCATTCTGACATGAGCGGATATAGCGAAGGATCGCAGGAACGGTATGATATATATAACCGGTGGGCCATAGAAACCGCAATTCAGGTCATTGACCTCATGCAGGCCAGATATCCGGAACAACCATACTTGCTCACAATAAATGTCGGTGCCGTTGATTGCGCCGGCCACTATAAGAAGGACAGTGGATACATTTCCACAATTGAGGGACTCGACCCTGCCTGCCTTTCATTGTACAGAGAATGCAGTGACAGTGGCCTTGCCTTCTTTTTCACTGCAGATCATGGCATGGCCTTTGCAAGTATTGATACAAAAGGCGGACATCAATCCGACAAATACTCGTGGACCGATGAAGCCCAGAGGATACCCCTGGTAGTATCTGCACCAGATGTCGAGAGAGGTCTCATCCCCGGGGAGTTCGGACAGGAGGATATAGCACCAACGATACTGGAAGTCCTGGACCTGCCCGGAGAGCTCGTTCTGTCTGACGGAGAAGCCATCGAGCTCAAAGACCATGCAAGCATCAGGGTCTTAGCCCCGGATAAAGGAAAGCTCATAATGGAAAAAGACAACGCAATCATTTCGGAGGTTTCCTCGTCTGAACTCTGTCTGTTCCGGGGACTGGAAACCGGGCATGACTACACCATCAGCCTCGTTAGTGAGAACGATAACGTCAAGTCACTAGAAAAAAAGCTGTCTCTTAGAAAAAGTGAGACGATCGACATCAGACCTTCCATAGATAGTCCCAAAAATGATATATCCCTTAAGGACCCACGTTTCCTGACAGGGAGTGTTTTGATCGGTATTATCAATATTACAGGATTCGCCTTCATCAGAAGAATATTGAAAGAATAGGTGTGAACAATGCCTGCCCTGAATGAGCTGGCCGACCTTCTGGCCAGTACCTGTACGATTTTCAAAAAAGAAAAAGCAGTGGTATCTGTTGATTCGCCCTCCGTGATGTTCATTGGGGATATCCATGGAAACCTGAAAGCACTTGACTTCCTGCTGAAGATGCAGGCCAGTTCAGGACCTGACAATCTGGTCCTGCTTGGGGATTATGTGGACAGGGGACCGGATTCAGTAGCTGTCCTCTCTAAGCTGCTAAAACTCAAAATTGCCAGACCAGACAGGATCATCCTCCTGAGGGGAAACCATGAGGCAAAGGAAATGAACCTGAAGTATGGTTTTTTTCAGGAGATCGGGTTCAATGATGAACTGCTTGACTTCGCTAATATGGTTTTTGCAGAAATGCCTGTTGCAGCAGTTGTCAACAATGAGATCTTCTGTGTCCATGGCGGGATTGCTGGTCTGGTGGAGATCGGCAGTATCCGTAAAACAGATGCTTTTGAATATCTCTGGAACGATCCGTCCCCTTTGCCTGGCATGACCCCGTCGCCCAGGGGAATGGGCCCGAAATGCTTTGGCGAGGATATATTCTCAAAGTTCATGCAAAAGAATGGGCTGTCCCTTATGGTAAGAGGGCACAGTGCACTTACAGAGGGTTACAAATGGTGGTTTGGAAAAAAACTTCTCTCTGTCTTTTCCACTCCTGAGTATTGCGGATGTTCCAACAACGGTGCATTTGCAACCTTTGTGGATGGGGAAATGAGGATCTATGAATTTGGTCCTGGAGCTCACAGCAGGCAATACAGATTACTCCAGATAAATAAATAAAGGCCGTAGTAACACAATATCTTTCTGTTCATCAAAAGCAACCTATTGAAAAACATATCAGACCATAAAAAATACACTATTTTATAATCTTCCCGCCGGAACTCACTTTCTCATAATACTGTTGATGATACTCCTTTGCTTTATAGAACCTGCTTGCTGGCTGTATTTCAGTGATGATTTTCCTTTTGAACCTTCCGGAACTTTCCTGATAATGTTTTGAGATGACAGCAATTTCATGTTGTTTTTCATTGTGGTAAAAAATAACAGACCTGTACTGGCTCTGGATCTCTCCTTCCTCAGCGGGTTCAGTGGGGTTGTGCAATTCCCAGAAAAGCTCAAGGAGTTTTTCATAGGATACGACCTGCGGATCAAAAATTATCTGAACGGCTTCGGCATGTCCTGTTTCACCGGTGCTTACCTGCTTGTATGTAGGATATTCAACAGTACCGCCCATAAAGCCTACTGAAGTAGCTATGACACCTTTTACCCGACGGAATATTGCCTCAGCCCTCCAGAAGCTTCCGGCAGCAAAGGTGGCAGTTTCATATCCTGTTTGCAGGATCTTATCCTTAATGGCAGGACCATAGCTCAGACCATTCTTCAACGTCCTGTTACGAACTTCAATTACCCCCTAAATGGTTACTTTTTATTCCTTATACTTAAAGTATACTGAACAAATTCTTTAATGATCGTATCTGTTCTCAGATTTACATTATTTCTAGACATCAACAAATTTAAATAATTTGTCATAATTTCTCATATCATAAACAATAGAACCGAAAAACAGCCATACTTGCTATGCATGCCCAACAATGATCCAAAGATGTGATAAAAATGCAATTCCGAAATCCACAGAAACAACAACCCAATATCAGTAAGAGCGCCTGGATATCTGAGACTGCTATCGTGATCGGGGATGTGATGATAGGGAATAATGTATACGTAGCGCATAATGCAGTCATAAGAGCGGATGAACCGGGTTCATCTATTGTCATAGGAGATAACTGCAATATACAGGACAATGTTATCGTTCACGGACTGTCCAATTCAAAAGTTTCAGTTGGGAACAACACATCCCTTGCCCATGGCTGTATCGTGCACGGCCCATGTATCCTTGGTGAAGGATGTTTTGTTGGTTTTGGCGCTGTGGTCTTTGACTGCACCATTGGTGCCGGTTCCCTGATACTTCACAATGCCACTGTTCGCAATGTAAATATCCAGACTGGTAAAATAGTACCAGACGGCATGACCGTTACTGAACAGGAAACAGCTATACAGCTTGAGGATCTGAGCCCGGAGCAATCCGATTTCAAAAAGTCTGTAATAGGTGCTAACCTTCAGCTGGTGGAAGGCTACAGGAAACTTGCAACTGGCACTTAAATGATCCGCATGGTCACATCGATGCAGGGCTAAAGATATTTTCCCTCCATCTTTTCCAGGACCTTCCTGCCCATATCCGTAAGTACATACCGCTTCCATGTGGTCTTGTCAGGGGTGAGGCATTCCAGTAATCCTCTGTCCTCAAACTCCTTCAGGGCACGGCTGACATTCTGTGTAGACCTCTCGGTCTCATGCGCAATATCCGAAGCCTTTGCTATATTATGGTATTTCAGATATTCCAGCAGTATAAGGCGGCGATCAACGCTTATGATCCATTTTGGCAGTTCATCTATCGGGTTTCCTGTCATAATCCTTCCATCATACATCAGAAGAAATATATATAGATTACCTGGATTGATATTTAGATATTGTGCAGTTGCTTGGATCGGTCTCTTACATTGCTTATGTCACCGTCCGGAGGGTGCGAGAATCCAGCAAGAGTTTGTTTCACAATTGATGCAAATGGTTGAAGGTTGCGCTATAATAGTTTCACGTACTGATATTATTGGACATGGGGGCATTTGGAGCCCGTAATAATAGGTCTTCCTTATAATAGCTACTGAATTTTCAATCTGATTGTAATTTATGA
>JAFGCK010000088.1 GCA_016932675.1 Methanosarcinaceae archaeon
AACGAGAGTATTGATAAGTAGGTTTAAAAATGGGACAGAAGTAAACAAAAACCCAATTATCGTTATACCACATAGAAGATCTGGAACACATCGAACAATTGGCGTTACTGGCGATTGGAAAAATTTTTTTTCCAGAAACAGATTTAATTTATTTTAATAATGTTGCTGATGATGTTATGAATGAGTTAGGTTATTATTAAAAGATATTTAATAAAAATGAATGAAAATAAGACTCTGTAGAAAACATATTGAAATCACCATCAATATCCATATTTATGCAGAAATGATCACCATACAGGTCAACATATAAAACTTTTAGTGACTTACAAAATCACTTGAATTTAGAGGATTTCTACAGAGCCAAAAAACTGATAAATATGCAGCTAATTCATAGAACACGGATGCACCTATATCCGGACTCCTCCCATATGTACCGGTCTTCAATTAAACTTATGTATTTGTTATTGTATCTATGAAAGTAACGATGCCCGAATTTGTCACATTTTGCCGCAACGTTTTCGTACCCGTGACCAATGTTTGCAGGAACAACTGCAAATACTGTACCTTCAGACGTAGTCCCGATGATCCGGACGCGAAGCTGATGACCCTGGAGGAGATACTTCCAATACTCAAAAAAGGAAAGGATGCTGGCTGCACCGAGGTCCTGTACACCCTTGGGGAGTACGGCGAAGAAATGCCGGAGTATAAACAATGGCTTTCTGATATGGGTTATGCTTCTACCGTGGAGTACCTTGCAGAACTCTGCAGGAATGCGATAGGAATTGGTCTTCTCCCGCATACAAATGCCGGTGTGCTGAACTACACGGAACTTGAGACCTTGAAACCGTTGAATGCAAGTATGGGACTGATGCTTGAAACAACCGCCGATCTTGATGCGCATGTTTCCAGTCCGGGCAAGGTACCTTCCACCAGGATCAAAACTATAAGGTATGCAGGCGAGCTGAAAATACCCTTTACAACAGGATTGCTTGTGGGCATCGGGGAAACACTTGATGACAGGATAGATTCACTGCAACTGATAGCCGAACTGCATGAAGAGTATGGGCATATACAGGAAGTCATCATCCAGAACTTCACACCCAAACCCGGTACGCCCATGGCAGACTGGCCTCCACCAACAGATGAGGAAATGATGCAGACCGTGCTGATCGCAAGAGAAATACTCCAGCATGACGTTGCAATTCAGGTTGCGCCTAATCTCACAGACCCTTATGTCCTCATCCAGTGCGGTGCCACAGACCTTGGTGGCATATCCCCTGTGACCGTGGACTGGATAAATCCCGAGGCAGAGTGGCCGGATATGGAACGACTCCGGAAAATGGTCAGGGATATCCCTCTCAGGGAGAGGCTGCCCATCTATCCAAAATATGTGAAGGAGGGTTTCTGCAGCGACCTCATCAAAGACCTTGTCCTGTCTCTCTCTGATGAAGAAGGTTATAGAAAAGTTTGAATTCATATAGTTACGCAACGGGAAAACAGCTTTTTGCTTATATCAGCACCCACTGGAGAATGAAATGAAACCTACTATCAGTGATGACATTATCGAGAATGCACTTGCAGGAAAGACTACAAAAGAGGATGCCCTTTCCCTGCTTCAGGTTCCCCCATTTGAACTCTATGGACTTGCAGACAGACTGAGATATGAAAGCGTGGGAGATATTGTTACATATGTGGTCAACCGCAATATAAATTTCACTAATAAATGCATTGGTAACTGCTGGTTCTGTGCATTCAGGAACAATTCAGGTGGCTATGTTCTCAGCATTGAACAGATACTCGCTAAAGTGAAAGAGGCCGACAGGCTCGGTGCAACAGAAGTGTGCATCCAGGGCGGGCTGTTGCCTGATGTTGACCTGGATTTCTATCTGAATATCATCGAGTCGGTCAAGGAGGAATTCCCTCATATCAGTACTCATGCCTTCTCACCCATGGAAGTTTACCATGCAGCAAGACAGAGTGACATTTCCGTAGATGAAGCTCTGGTAGAACTTAAAAGGGCGGGTCTTGGTTCGATGCCCGGGACCGCCGCAGAGATACTTTCTGACAGGGTGAGGGGTATCATCTGTCCTAACAAGCTAAAGACCTCCGAATGGGCAGAGGTCATTACAAAAGCCCACAGGACAGGAATTCCCACAACGGCAACCATGATGTACGGTCATATCGAGACACTGGAGGAAAGGATGGACCATATTATGCTTATCAGGGACATCCAAAAGGAGACCGGTGGCTTCACCGAATTCGTTCCCTTACCATTCATGCCCCATAACAACCGTCTTGGTGAGGAGATGCAAAAGGCCGGGAGGTACATCACCCCGGGTACCGAAGACCTCCAGATGTATGCACTTGCACGTATAATTCTCAACACCCATGTGAAGAACATCCAGTCAAGCTGGGTGAAGCTGGGCAAAAAACTTTCACAGGTAGCCCTTTTGTGCGGTGCGAATGACCTGGGGGGCACACTCATGGAAGAAAAGATCTCCAGGGCTGCCGGTGCGAACAACGGGGAGTACATGTCTGCGCAGGAGCTTGAATGGTTCATACGTTCATCCGGAAGAGAGCCAAGGCAGAGGAACACCATCTATAGCAGGTTGTTCGATTCGGTGGATGTGGGAAAAGCAAACATAAAGATCTCCTGAGGAATACACGAATTGCTTTCCGATGATATTATTGAAACTGCTCGTAGTGGGGATATCGGACCAGAGGATGCCCTTCTGCTCCTGGATGCGCATCCTTTCGAGCTGTTCGATCTTGCGAACGATCTACGTATTAATGCTGTGGGTGCTACTGCCAGTTACGTCGTTAACAGGAATATCTACCTCACAAACAAGTGTATTGGTAACTGCAGATTCTGTGCTTTCAAACAAAAACAAGGATACATCCTTTCCAGAGAAGAAGTGCTCAATGAGGTGAACATTGCGGATGGTGCAGGCGCAGTGGAGGTCTGTGTGCAGGGCGGTTACACTCCTGAACTTACCATAGACCACTATACGGACATATTTGAGGCAATAAAGACCGAATATCCGAAAATGAACATCCACGGTCTTTCACCCATGGAAGTATCCTATGCTGCAGGCCAGGCGGGGATATCGGTTGAAGAAGCACTTGTCCGGTTGAAGGAGAGCGGGCTTGGGACTCTCACCGGCACTTCTGCAGAGATACTTGTGGACAGGGTACGCAGGGTCATCTGCCCTGATAAGCTGAGTACACACCAATGGATGGAAACCATCATCACCGCACACAATATCGGTCTGCGAACCAATTCAACCATTATGTACGGTCACGTGGAGACCATTAGTGAGAGACTTGAGCATATTTTCAGGATACGTGAGATACAGGAGGAGACCGGTGGATTCACCGAGTTTATACCCATGCCCTTTATGCCGTATAACAACCCACTGGGTGAGAACATGATGCTTGCCGGGCGCTACATGACAGGTGGTATTGAAGATCTGCAGCTTTTTGCCCTTTCAAGGATCATACTTCACAGGCACATTGACAATATACAGGCTCCGTGGGTGAAGCTTGGAATAAAGCTTGCACAGTTTGCTCTTAATTGTGGTGCGAACGACCTGGGAGGAACTCTCATGGAGGATCACATCACCACTGCTTCCGGTGGCAGCAACGGTGAATATATATCCGCAGGTGAGTTGGAGTGGATGATAAGAGAAAGTGGAAGAATACCCATGCAAAGGAATACGCTTTACGAGGAATGTCAATGAGAGCGGTTATCCCCTATAAAAGACAAAATGCAAAATCACGGCTCTCTCCTTCTTTAACACTTGAAGAGCGGGAACACTTCGTGGAACTTATGCTCAGGGATGTCGTGGAAAGTCTTCAGAATGCCGGTATCAGCAATATAGACATACTAACTACTCCTGACAATGGAGTTCCGGGGGACCTGGATGTTAATATCCTGTTCAGTGAACATGATCTGAACGGGGCCATTAATGTATATCTTGATTCGGTCAGTGAACCTGTTCTGATTATTATGGCTGACCTTCCACTTGTAACTCCTCTGCACATAAAGGAGATCGTTGCAATTGAAGAGGACCTGGTCATCGTTCCTGGAAAAGGTGGAGGTACAAATGTCCTGCTCATCAGGAATCCGGACAAATTCTATGTAAAGTACTATGATTCCAGTTTCCTCAATCACTGCAGGATAGCGGATAAAATGGAGCAGTCAGTCTATGTCTATGATTCTTTCCTGCTCAGTACTGACATCGATGAACCTCAGGACCTGGTGGAGATCATGCTACATGGGCATGGTTCGTCAAAGCTTTACATTGATAGAAAGTTCGGTATGGATGGTAATGGTAAGGCAAGGGCCAGAGTCAGTCTGTGCCAGTAATGCAAAATGTTATTATCGATTCCACTATACATGGTAATCCGGTACGATTTTCGTTCACGTATAACAGGGAATAAAGGTATACCCTCTTGAAGAATATTTTACAAAAAATTAAGTTTAATACAGGTGATATTGGTGACCATTAAAGTGAACAAGTTCAAATGCGGATACTGCGGTGCATGTGTGGGTGTGTGTCCTGCCGGTGCGCTTGAGTTGGTCGAAACTTGGATCGAAGTTGATGATAACTGTACAAGCTGCGGTATCTGCGCCAAGATCTGCCCTCTGGGAGCCATAGAGGTGAGCAGATGAAGGACTATTACGATGTGGTAGTGGTCGGTGCAGGGCCCGCAGGGTCAATTACTGCAAAAACGGCGGCAGAAAAAGGTCTCAGTGTGCTTCTGATAGAGAAGAGGCAGGAGATAGGGGACCCTGTAAGGTGTGCCGAAGGTGTGAGCAAGGTCTGGCTGAGAAAACATATCAATCCTGAAAGCCGCTGGATATGTGCTGATGTGAAGGGTTCGCGAATATTCTCTCCGGATGGTACCATGATAGAGATGGCTGAGGAAGTTGCAGGCGGAGAGGTCGGTTATGTCCTTGAACGCAAGCTGTTTGACAGGGTACTGGCATATGAAAGTGCAAAAGCAGGTGCCCAGGTATTTGTCAAGACGAGGGCAACCGGGCTCATCATAGAGGATGATTTCGTAAAAGGTGTCAGGTTAATGCATTGGGGACAGGAATACGATGTCCGTTGTAAGATCGTTATCGGTGCAGACGGTATTGAATCTAAGGTAGGCCGCTGGGCAGGTATCGACACATCCCTGAAACCTGTGAATATTGAGACCTGTGCACAGTTCCTGATGAGTGGCACAGGTATAGACCAGGATTACTGTTATTTCTATCTCGGTAATGAGATGGCACCTTCAGGTTATGTGTGGATATTCCCCAAGGGAGGAGGGCTGGCAAATGTAGGGATAGGTATCCTTGGAAGCAAGTCCGGGAAAAAGACCGCATTTGAGTATCTGAATGATTTCGTAGCAGATAAGTATCCGGATGCACGTATACTTGAGGTCGATGTCGGCGGTGTTCCTGTAAGTGGCAGCATTGAAAGGACCACTGCAAATGGACTGATGCTCGTTGGCGATGCTGCGCGACAATCCGATCCGATAACTGGGGGAGGAATCATCAATGCAATGGAAGCCGGCAGAATTGCAGGTGAAGTTGCCTGCAATGCAATTTCTGAAGATGATGTCTCAGTTGAAAGGCTCAATGAATATGAGGAAAAATGGCGTTCAACGATCGGATTAGAGATCGACAACAGCCTTGTGGTGAAAAATGTATTCATCAATTTCACTGATAAGGAACTTGATGGCCTGGCACACTCATTGCAAGATGTTAACTTCTCCAGTATGAGTTTGCTTGACCTTTTGTATGCCTTGTTCAAGGCGAACAAGAAGCTTCTCTGGGATCTGAGAGGTTTGTTCAGGAACGTTGTCAAAAATGAACTTGATTTTGACCACTGACCGTCACTATCTTGCCGGTCGCAAATATTTATCCGGATACATCTTGTTTTGAAGTATGTCCTGATAATACCTTTTCTTTCCATCCCTTCACTCAATGATCGGAATTTATGAAAGGCCGGTCTTCATATTTCTTACTTTTTCCAGAATTCCGGTGTGAATATCACGATAACAGTGAAAACCTCAAGCCTTCCGACCCACATGTTCGCGATAAGCAATAGTTTTCCAAGAGGGGGGACAACATCAAAGTTTGCCAGAGGACCTACAGCATTGAATCCCGGACCTATGTTCCCCAGCGTGGCAATAGATGCGGTGATGGAACTTATCAGCTCCATTCCCATAAGAGAGAGTAATGCAGTGGACATTGCAAAGATCATCAGGTAGATAACAACAAAGGACACTATTGCCTGCATCACATCATCAGGTACTGTCCTGTTATTGCACTTAATGGGTTTCACAGCTTTGGGATGAATGGATCTGAAAAGGGCGTTACGTGAGTATTTCAGGAGCAGCAGGAACCTGACGATCTTAATCCCTCCTGCAGTGGAGCCGGCACATCCGCCAATGAACATCACCGCAAGCAGGATGATCCTGGCAGGATCTGTCCACAGGTTGAAGTCGGTTGTAGCATAACCGGTTGTCGTGGTTATGGAAACCACCTGGAAAATTGCATACCTGAAAGATGTCAGGATGTTTTCTCCCATGTCGTTCCAGAGGGAGAAGGTCAAGAGAGCGGTTGCAATCAGGATAATGACTGTGTAGAATTTGAATTCATTGTCCTTTAGCAGACTGTAGCGGTCAATGTACAGGGTCCTGTAGTGCAGGGCGAAGTTCGCACCAGCAATGAACATAAAAAGAACGATTATCCCTTCGATCAGAGGACTATCGAATGCAGCAATGCCCTGTGAATAAGGAGAAAATCCGCCGGTAGACATTGTTGTGAATGTGTGTGTCACTGCATCATAGAGGTCCATGCCTGCAAGCATGAGCAATACTGTCTGAATGATGGATATTACCACGTAGACCGTCCAGAGGATCCTGGCGGTCCCCCTTATTCTTGGTTTTATCTTGTCCTCGGTAGGCCCCGGAACTTCGGCACGGAACAGTTGCCTTCCTGCAACTCCAAGCTTTGGCAGGATCATAATGAAAAGCATGATTATACCCATGCCACCCAGCCATTGGGTCATGTTACGCCAGAAAAGTATGCTTCTGGAATGAGTTTCAATATCCTGGAGGATTGTTGCGCCGGTTGTCGTGAAACCGGACATCGATTCAAAAAGAGCATTTAAAGGACCTATGCCATCAAGCATGAAAGGGATGGATCCAAAAAGAGCGGCTGTGAACCATCCGAAGGCAACAATGGCAAATCCTTCCTTTGTTGTCCATTCTCCTTCAGCTCTGTATCTATGGGATAGCAAAATTCCAATGGTACCTGTGATCACAATGGCAACTGCAAAAGGCAACAATGGATCCCTGTAGTGAAACGCAACAAGGAGTGGGACGATCATTATAAGCCCCAGGAATCGAAGAAAGTTTCCCAGCACATTGAGAATGACCGCATAATTCATGCACAACACTCCTTACAAGGATCATTTGAACAGTTTTTCGACTTCCGTATTTGCGGACTGCAGGGCAAAAACAACCACCCTGTCTCCTTCTTCGATGACATAATCTCCACGGGGAACAATGGTGTTCCCTTTGTGGACGACCATACTTACAATGGCATCTGCCGGGAACTTGACACTTTTAAGGGGTTTCCCTACTATCTTTGATCTTTTGGAGGTGGTATACTCTATGATCTCTGCTTTCTCACCTTCGATTGTCGTGACGGTTTCTATGCCATGTCCCATGGTCAGTTTAAGGACCTCGTTAACCGTTGCCTGTCTGGGACTTACGGCACTGTCCACACCAACCATCTCAAAGAGGGGGACATAATCCGAACGGTCAGACCTGGCTATCACCTTCCTGCCACCCAGTTGTTTGGCTATCAATGCACAGAGCAGGTTCTTTTCATCACTGTTGGTAACTGTTATGACAACATCCATATCTCCAACACCCTCCTCTTTAAGGAGATTGATGTCAGTACCATCTCCATTGATAACAAGCACATCTGGCAGCTCATCTGCGATCTTGGAAGAACGTTCCTTGTCTGCTTCAATTACCTTCAGGTCGAACTCACCTTTGGATACGAGCTTTGCAAGATAGAAACCTACGATACCTCCGCCGATGATCATGATCTTGCTGTGCTTGCCGGCTTTTTCGCCCAGCATATCGCGAACTTCTTTCATAGAGGCAGGTTTTCCGATGACTACAATGTGGTCGTTCTCCTGTATTGTATCCTTGCCATGGGGGATGATCACCTCTGCATCCCTGAAAAGAGCACTGACAATACAACAGTTGGCCATATTCAGATCCTGAAGTTCTTTTCCAACAAGTCTGCTTTCCTGGGATACGGCAAATTCCATCATCTCTACTTTACCGTCCGCA
>JAFGCK010000089.1 GCA_016932675.1 Methanosarcinaceae archaeon
AATCCAGGCAGCTATGGTATCCGAGGTCACATCCCATGAGTGGGGGAGAGGGTCGGCATCCCTCAGCATCCTGTAAGGAAGCATCATCGTAACCCCTGCAGGCACATCCTCGATGGAATCCGTGAAAGTTATGTTCGTCCGATCCAGTATGTAGTATGCATATTGCTCCATAGCAAGGATTGCCATCCAGTGGGCAGCATCGTCCCCTATTCCATATTTTTCGCTGGCCGAGCGGACATTGTTCGCAAACTGGCCTCCCCCTGGAACGAGAAGTATCGAAAAACCATCCTCATCCATGTTCTCACCAAAATTGGCAGACAGTGACCTGACAACCGCAGGAGCATCTTCCATCAGGCTGCCACCTAATTTCACAACCACTTTTTTCATAATATGCCCAGCTTAAACCTATGCTCGATTTTCTTTTAAAACATCTTCATCGAACATTCTTGCAGCCGCATAGGCAGGGAACACCCTGGATATCCCGTCACCCCATTTTTGGGCAACAGAAATACATTCAAGACCAAGCTTTTCTGCTGCGTCCCTTATAAGGAACTCACCCAGACCTGCCGACACTATCCTGTCAAGTTCGTTTCTTTGTGCAACTACAGAGATAGCTTCCGTCAGCACACTGACCTGTTTGTCCCTGACCTGCTCTGCTATGTGGTATATATCTTCCGGGGAAACTTCCATGATATCTGCACATATAACCCTTGCCAGTCTTCGCATGGCATCAGTCTTGCTTTTTCCCGCACCGTCCGCAGTATCACAGGTGAATGTGTCCTCTTCAATGTCGTTCAGCACAAGATAGGCATCGCCAGTGGTTGCAAAGAGCTCAGATGATACACGGCATTTACCCGCAGCCATGTCGAGGGTGTCAAGCAGGCAGGCAACATTTGTCCTCAGAATACCCGAATATACAAGTTCACTGCGAACCAGCCTGGAAAAATCCGAGATACCCGCAATATGCTTACCATTTTTGATGGGTATTATATCGCTTGTTGTGCTTCCTATATCCACGAAGATACAATCGCCGATCTCAGCACCGATGAGGTTCGCAGATGCAGCCCAGTTGGCTGCAGCAAGCTTGCGCAGATCGCCCGATCCATCATAGAATTGCCCTTCGATATCGACATACCTGATATCGCAATTGAAAGCATTCTCCACAGCTCCCATTATAAACCTTATGCCTGCCTCCTTGTCCTCAAAGCAGTCGGCCAGCTCACCAGTCATCACAACACCCACCCCGTCAGGCCGGTGTTCTTCCGCCATATCTTCTAAAGCCGTTTGAAGCCTTGTGTCCTTCCACAAAGGTATATAGTGTAATTCAATTATCTCGCCATCGGCGGAGGCAAGCTTTGTATTTGCACCGCCAATATCGATCCCGATTATTTTCATAGAATGTCCTCAAAGTCCTCTTTCGTGAACGAGAATTCCCCCTTGAGTTCAACGCTGTCTGGAAGCTCTCCGGAGATGTTCTTCAGAAGAAGCTCCCCTATCTCGGCCTTCATTACCCTCGAAAGCCCGAAAATAGCAGACGTTGGCCGTGGGTTCACATCGACCACATAGTTCTTTTCGCCTTGAACTATATCGATCCCTATATAACCATTACATTTCAGTGCTCTTGCAGTAGCACCTGCAACAGCAAAGAGTTCGTTTTCGTCATCTGTCCTGTAAGGTATCATATTACCATGATACCTTACCTGTGAACCGGGTTTTGTGCTGTTGATCTCTATGAATTGCCTGTTCACGCTCAGGGGAAGTATCTTCTTCCCGCTTATAAGACTTACACTTAAGTGTTCACCTTCGATATATTCGTTTGCAAAACATCCATCTTCAGCATCATTGCAAAAAGAGATCCGTATACCTTCTGATGCACATCCGAATCTTGGTTTGATCACGCAGAGACCTTCGTGATCCCCGAAGATCAGCCGGGGTACGTCTATAGAACTTGATTGCAGCACCCTTGTACACTCCAGTTTATCGGCACAGAGCCTTACAGACTCAGCAGAGCAGCCAAGGTTTGTAGTATTGCTCTCAATGATCTCCGTGAGGCCAGCCAGTATTCCATCGGGCCCGATCACAAGTCCGGCGTCACATCTGCAGGCCTCATCCTCAAGGACTTTCTCAAAATCATCTGTTGAGGAGGTTATTACTTTTCCTGCAGCAAGCTTTGGTCCCGATGAGAGATAGGATACCTCATGACCCAGTCTGGAAAAGCTCTCAACAAGCGTACGGAGCATAGCTGCACCTTCCAGCATCAGGGTACCGTCAAGTCCTGCTCCGACAGCGTACTCTGCAAGAAGTATTTTCATGTTGGATGCAAGTGCATTATTTAATATATCATTTGCTGTTACTATGCCCTGTTCTTAATAATATAAATTAAAAATAAATATATAGTATCAAGTCAATTAGAAGACTGGGATGAATATGGAATTCAATGCTGATAATCCATTTGTGCAGGCACTTGCAGTATCCACTACACTGGCAATGTTCATGATAGGTGTTGCCATTGGGATCATGAGACTGGGAAAAACCTGGTCAACCCCCGTACCCATGCCCTTCATACTGCTGATATTTGCTGTCATCTTCATTGCAGGTTCAGTCTATTTTGAAAACAGGGGCGCAGATTATCTCGGATCCATGATAGGTGGCGCAATAGCTTCTTCAGTTGCGACCTTTTCGGCAACTTCGTTCTTTACAGGTATCAAATATATCATGGAAGGCGGACTAAGTATAATAGGATGGGACCAGATCATCTCCGCCCTGGCTATCTGCATGATAGTAAGCATGTTCATAATCAGGACCTTGCAGCACAAGCTTCAGTCAGCTTATTAGTATCGTTTTGTATCGATCTTATCAACAAAATAGATACTTTTTCTCTTCCATCGTTTTTTGTTGGCAAAAATTACTTTATTTTGCGAAAAGTATTTATAGAACTTCAAACAATGGTTAGCCGTATACTCAATCATACATTGAACTCTGGAGAATACCGAGATGGAGAAAGGACCTGAGAATAGTGATGATCTTAGTTCAGAGACAGCGGATTCCGCAAAAGCTGAAGAAAGTCCTCAGGAAGATGAGGTCGCACAACTTCAGGAAAAGCTGTTACGACTCAGCGCGGAATTTGATAATTTCAGGAAAAGAAACATTCGTGAAAGAGAAGAATTCCGCAAGTTTGCAGTCGAACAGATGATCACAGAGTTACTTGAGGTTTATGACAACTTTGAGAGGGCAATAGAATCTGCAAAACAGACAGATGACGTCGAATCGGTTGTCAAGGGTGTGGAAATGGTCTTCAAACAGTTTACTGCGATCCTTGAGAAAGAAGGACTTCAAAGGATCGAATGTCAGGGAGAGGAATTCGATCCGAACCTGCATGAAGCCATAATGCATGTGGAACACCCCGGGCATGAGGAGGGAACTATCGTTGATGTCTGTAAGCCTGGTTACTACCTGCATACAAAGGTAATACGCCCTGCAATGGTTGCGGTATCTAAAAAGCCTGTTGACGAAGAAAAGAACTCTTCAAAGTAAGAGTGCTGTCAAATAAAAGAAGAACATATAATAATAGTACATATCAATCAACAAAGAGGTAAAGAGTATGGGAAGAATTTTGGGAATTGACCTTGGAACGACAAATTCTTGTATGGCAGTTATCGAAGGTGGAGAGCCTACTATAATCCCAAATGCTGAAGGAGGCAGGACAACACCCTCGGTTGTTGCCTTTTCCAAGAAAGGGGAAAAACTCGTAGGACAGGTTGCCAAAAGGCAGCTCATTACCAACCCCGATAACAGTGTAAGTTCTATCAAGAGGCATATCGGCGAGGGAGACTACAAAGTAAACCTCAATGGAAAGGAATACACTCCACAGGAGATCTCCGCAATGATCCTGCGTAAGCTCAAGGATGATGCGGAAGCATATCTTGGCGAGACGATAACAGAAGCAGTGATCACGGTTCCTGCGTATTTTGATGACTCGCAGAGGCAGGCAACAAAGGATGCAGGATCAATTGCAGGGTTCAATGTAAGGAGGATCATCAATGAGCCAACTGCAGCATCCCTTGCCTATGGAATCGACAAGGAGGCAGGTGATCACAAGATCATGGTATATGACCTTGGAGGAGGTACATTTGATGTATCCATCCTAGAGCTCGGAGAAGGGGTCTTTGAAGTGCTTTCCACAAGTGGTGACACACACCTTGGCGGAGATGATTTCGACAAGAGGATAGTGGACCACATAGTTAGCGAGTTCAGGAAGGAAGAAGGGATAGATCTTTCCAGGGACAAGGCTGCAATGCAGCGTCTGAAGGATGCAGCAGAGAAAGCGAAGATAGAACTTTCCAGTACCACATCCACAAACGTGAACCTGCCTTTCATTACCGCTGATTCCAATGGACAGCCAAAGCACATCGACATGGATATCACAAGGGCACAGTTCGAGAAGATGGTCAGTGACCTGCTTGACAAGACACTCGTATCCGTCAACCGTGCACTCGAGGATGCAAAGCTCAAGCCTGCTGAGCTGGAGAAAGTATTGCTTATCGGTGGATCGACCAGGATCCCGGCAGTTGTGGAACTTGTGCGCAAGGCCACAGGAAAGGATCCGTACAAGAACATCAATCCTGACGAAGCAGTTGCTGTCGGTGCTGCCGTACAGGCAGGAGTTCTCAGTGGAGATGTTCATGACGTGCTCCTCCTTGATGTCACACCACTTACGCTTGGTATTGAAACCCTTGGAGGGGTTGCAACACCGCTCATCGAAAGGAACACTACGATCCCAACAAAGAAGAGCCAGATATTCTCAACTGCTGCTGACAGCCAGCCATCGGTCGAGATCCACATTCTGCAGGGTGAGAGAGGTATTGCCTCTGCGAACAAGACACTCGGAAAGTTCACACTTGACGGCATCCCACCCGCTCCCAGAGGAGTCCCGCAGATCGAGGTCACCTTTGATATAGATGCCAACGGTATCCTGCATGTTACTGCAAAGGATCTGGGTACCGGCAAGCAACAGTCCATTTCTATCCAGAAGCCTGGCGGACTCAGTGACGAGGAGATAGACAGGATGGTCAGGGATGCTGAGATTCACGCAGAGGAAGATAAGAAGCGCAAGGAAGAGGTAGACATCAAGAACACTGCAGAATCCCTTATCAACGCCACTGAGAAAACCCTCCAGGAAGCAGGTGATGTTGCAACGGACGAGCAGAGGTCTAAAGTTGAAAATGCCGTAGAGGATCTGAAGAAGGCTATGGAAGGCGATGATATTGAGAATATCAAGTCCAGGACCGAAGCACTCCAGACAGCCATGTATGACATATCCGCTGCAATGTACCAGAAAGCCCAGGAAAAGGCCGCTTCAGCGGCTTCTTCTGCAGAAGGTGCAACTGCTTCGGAAGACTCTTCTGAAGAGACTATCGTGGATGCTGACTATGAAGTGGTCGACGATGACAAGTAAGCCGGGATGAAGAAAACTACAAGTAAGATACTGTATTTGTGACGGTATCTTACAATATTTTATGTAGCAGAAGCGAGCCATAGGAATCATATATGTCCACCACACGCGATTATTATGAGATACTCGGTGTCTCAAAGGATTCAACTGAAGCCGAGATCAAAAAGGCATACCGGAAACTTGCGATGAAATATCATCCGGACAAGAACAAAGAACCTGGTGCGGAGGAAAAGTTCAAGGAGATATCCGAAGCATATGCGGTCCTTTCGGATGCTGAGAAAAGAGAACAGTATGATCGCTTTGGCCATGCCGGTATTGATAGCCGCTACAGTCAGGAGGACATCTTCAGGAATGCTGATTTCAGAGGCTTTGAGGATCTTGAGGACATTCTCGGGGGTATTTTCGGGGGCGCTTTCGGTGGTTTTGGAGGATTCAGAGGCAGGCAGACACAACGCAGGGGACCTGTACGTGGTTCAGACCTGCGTTATGATATGACCATTACACTGGAACAGGCTGCCAAAGGATCGGAAACAACCATCAATGTTCCCAGGGCAGAAAGATGTGATGTTTGTGGTGGCACGGGTGCAAAACCCGGCACAAGTCCGAAGACATGTCCCAATTGCCATGGTACCGGACAGGTGACACATGCCCGCAACACACCTTTCGGACGCTTCATGTCAACAACAACATGTAATGTGTGCCACGGGACCGGTGAGATAATAGAAGAGCCGTGTGCTGCATGCAGGGGTACCGGTAAGCAGAAGAAGGTACGCAAGATATCGGTGAAGATACCCCGGGGTGCGGATAACGGAATGCGCTTAAAGATAAACGGCGAAGGAGAGGACGGAAGTCCCGGTGCTCCTTCAGGCGATCTGTATGTGGTCATCCATGTGGAGCCCCACAAGTTGTTCGAACGTGTTGGCGACGATATCCTTTACGAGTTGCCAATTACCTTCTCACAGGCTGCCCTTGGTGCTGAAGTCATGGTCCCTACGCTGCATGGAAAGGTGAAGATGAGCATTAAACCAGGAACACAGACCCATTCGATCCTCCGTCTGAAGGGTAAGGGAATGCCATATCTGCACGGAAGTGGTCAGGGTGATCAGCTTGTCAGGGTAATTGTAAGGACACCGACCAGGCTTACAGAAGATCAGAAGGAACTGTTCCGCAAGCTGGACCTGCCAGATGAGGGGAAAAACCCCAGAAGTACAAAGAGCGGCAAAGGTATCTTCGAGAAGGTAAAAGAAGCCTTCGACCAGTAATAGAAGCGCAGACATCCCATTTCTATTTTTACATCTCTTTTTACATATACAGTAAGGTTTAAAAACCAATACTGGTTTATATGCGTATTTGTCTCTATCAACGATACATCTTATGAAGGAATAACATGAAGATTGTGATCATTGGAGCCGGTGAAGTCGGTTACCATATTGCTAAGGCACTTCACCAGGCAAATGATGTCGTGGTCATCGACAAAAGTGAAGTAGCATGTGAACGTGCCGATGAACTCGATGTCCAGGTAATACAGGGCAATGGTGCCAATGTCTCTATCCTTAGCAATATCCTTGAAGACACGAACCTGCTTGTGGCCGTTACAGGATCTGATGAGGTCAATATTGTTGCCTGTATGGCAGCAAAGCTAATCGTAAAGGATAAAGAAAGATTAAACACTATTGCAAGGGTAAGCAACCCTGACTACATTGATAAACCGGTTGCAAAACGCACGCAGGTCGGCATTGATACAATGATATGTCCGGAACTTACACTTGCCTCGGAGGTTGCCAAGATACTTGCAATCCCTTA
>JAFGCK010000090.1 GCA_016932675.1 Methanosarcinaceae archaeon
GAGGAACAATACAGGTCAGCAGGATACATAGCTACGGAGGAAGCGGATACACATATCCTTGCATCCCTGTTGAGTGCCAGGACAGATGAGTTCGAATACACATTCAAACCTGCAGAGATCACAGGCTTAAATATCACCTTTCCTGAAGGGACCATACTGGATAATGCAGAAAATACCCTGTACAGAAGGGAACAGAAGCATCGGACCTTTGCTGATATCATTGCCGAGGACCTGATCCTTGGAATGACACTTGAGAAGAATGGTAGTACCGTATATATCAATCCGATGGCATGGGACCACCCGGTGAGCACAGAGGATGCAATAAGGGAATACCTTGACCCGATAATAGGTGAACGTTACAGATACAGGTTCGAAGCGCACTGGCACCTGGTCAGCGGATATGGCATAGGAAGCAGGATAGAGATAGGAGAGGAGCCGCCTGTAAACTCTTTCCGGCAATGTGCCAGGATCTCGTTGCCTCTTAGCTGCTCACCTTCAAGGAAAGAGTTCTTTGACTCCATGAACAACTCTGTACTGCTGGATGCTATCATTTCGTCCAACCCCGAGAAAGAACTGCGTGAAGGATACAAACGGAGTATCGAAGCTGCTTCCCTTGCAGCAGCAGAGGCGATAACCACCATTGTGTTCCCTGCAGGATATCTGGAAAGTCCTGGCACCACGTACAACAGTTCTGGCAACAGTTCTGGCAGTGGACATTTGTCCCTGATCTCAGGTCCTGACAATATCAGCATTTCAGACCCCCGACTTATGATAGGTCTGCACAACACCAACTATATTGCAAATGAGGTGTTCGGCCTGGGAACCTCTGTTCCCCTGGAAGATAAAGAGATCTCACCTGAAACGATATATGTCATTGAGAACCGCATGATCGGATCCAATCTGGAAACGATCTCTGCATACCTGAAGCAGGACATGTCCGATGAGATAGACCAGACGGTTTCAGGCATAATGAATGCAACAGACTATGATACAAGGATTGCGCTGCATGAAGCGCAGATGGATTCCATCTACTCAAGAGTGAACACGGGAGGTGCGGATATCATCCTTTTCCTGTGGTAGCAAGGCATCCTCTGGCTAGTCCGCCGAATGCCTGCATCAATCACAACATATATATTTGATAATGCGTTCTTTAAAGAACACTTCGCCAATCATAGAACAGACTGCCGTACGATAAAGGGTTCTCCTGTTCGTTCAAACAGCCTGAAAGAGTACGGTCAACAACAAACTAACCACATCATATCAAATATCATAATTATCGGAGGAATTGCATGGCAAAGATGCACACCCGGAAGAAAGGACAAGCCGGGTCAACAAGACCGCTTCGTACTGAACCACCTGCATGGTCAACTATGAATGAAGAGGAAGTAACGAATGTCGTGATCGACCAGTGGAAACAGGGAATCAGCACCAGCGAGATCGGTATGATACTCAGGGACAAGTATGGAGTACCAGATGTAAAACTCGTTACCGGCAAGAAGATCACAGGCATACTGGAAGAAAAAGGTGAAGCACCCGCTGTGCCTGAAGATCTCTACAATCTCATTGTAAAGGCTATCGGCATCAGAAAGCACATAAAGGACAACCATAAGGACGTACACAACAAACGCTCTCTCCAGAACACAGAATCCAAGATCAGAAGGCTTGTCAGGTACTACCAGTCCACAAAAGTACTCCCGGCAGACTGGAAATATAAGCCAGAGACTGCCGAAATGCTGCTCACAAGATGAGCGACTTCCCGGAAACCTGTATTGGCCTGAGTCCGGGCCAAATATCTTTTTTTATAAATGAAACAATATAAAGGGATTTGAACTTTGTTTTTAGATCAGGTCTTATATGCTTTACAAGGTAAGTTATAAATTGTTATAAAGAGCATAGTATATCCTATGAAAGCTATCGTTCTTGCAGCCGGGGAAGGAAGAAGATGCCGGCCGCTGACATACACAAGATCAAAGGTAATGCTTCCTGTGGCAAATAAACCGATACTGGAACATGTCATAAACGCTCTTGCCAAAAACGATGTCAAAGATATAATCCTGATAGTCGGCTACCAGAAGGAGCGTATCATGGACCATTTTGAGGACGGGATCGGTTTCGGGGTTAAGATAGAGTATATTGAACAGAAGGCCCAGATCGGCACGGCCCACGCCATACTCCAGGCCCGCAAGGCGATAGGTGCCAGTGATCAGGAATTCCTTGTTGTGAACGGGGATAACATCATCGAACCCCAAACGATCAATGACCTGATCAAAGGTGCAAGCGGCGATGCAACCATTCTGGCCTGCAAAAAAGAGAATGCAACCGGCTATGGCGTGATCGTTGCCGAGGGCAAGAAGGTAAGGAAGATCATAGAAAAACCCCGGTCATTGGTGAGCAATCTCATTAATACAGGTATATACCTTTTCAAATATCCGGTATTCGAAATAATAGAAAGGACACCGCTCTCGATGAGCGGGGAATATGCCATAACTGACACCATCCAGCTAATGATAGACGGAGGAATGGACATCACAATGACAAATACCTATTCTGACTGGCTGGACCCTGCTTTTTCATGGGACCTCCTTATAGCGAATCCCATAGTCTTAGGGGAGTTCGAAACCGATATCAAAAAAGGCATTGTGGAAGAAGGTGTTGTTATCAGAGGAAGTGTATCCATTGGGATGAACACGACCATACGTTCTGGATGCTATATAGTAGGGCCTGTCATGATCGGTGATAACTGCGACATTGGCCCCAATACGGTCATACTCCCCTCCACAAGCATAGGAAATAACGTTTCTATTGCCTCTTTCACCAGCATACAGAACAGTATAATCATGAATGATGGACGCATAGGTACACATTCCATGATATCCAGTTCAATAATAGGAAGTAATACATCTACAGGGTCACATTTTATTACTGAGGAAAAAGAAAAAATAAATGTAGAGGTTGAAGGCAGTCTCTATTCGACCGACCTGTTAGGAACGGTCATTGGCGATGATACCGATATCGGCTGCAATGTGCTTGTTAAGGCAGGAATGATGATCTCTCCTAACTGCCGGATCAATTCGGGAAAGGTCATCTCTGAGGAACTTCCTGTCAATTCAATAGTAATCTGAGGTAGGGGATATGTGTGGAATAGTAGGGTATGTGGGCAAAGAATTAGCTGCACCCATCCTGATAGAATCACTGAAAAGACTTGAGTACAGAGGATACGATTCCGCAGGGATCACTGTACTTAACGAATCACTCGAAACTTACAAGACCGTTGGGAAGATCGCTGACCTTGAACTCATTCTTCCGGAAAGGATAATTGCATACACAGGGATCGGACATACCAGATGGGCAACCCACGGAAAACCTGAAACTAAGAACGCCCACCCTCACATGTCATCAGGCATATCGCTGGTCCATAACGGCATCATCGAGAATTACCTGCAACTCAAGGAAAGGCTGATAGAATGTGGATATGTATTTGAATCGGATACAGATACCGAGGTCATTGCACATCTGCTGAACAACAAGATGTATAAAGGGGCAAAAAAACTGGATCTTCTGACAGCTGTCCGTGAGACCATAAGCGAGCTTGAAGGTTCCTACGCCATAGCAGTTCTGTGCTCTGATGAACCTGGATGTCTGGTCTTTGCCCGCAAGGACAGTCCCCTTGTTATCGGAATAGGAGATGATGGATATTACGCAGCTTCGGATGTCACAGCCTTCCTTAAATATACCAGGAAGGTCATCTATGTGGACGACCACGAGGTAGGAGCTATTCGTCCTGGCTCAATTGAGATATTCGATCCCAGAGGGAACCTGCTGGCAAAAGAGATGCATACGGTCGAGTGGGACCTTGAAGCTGCTGAGAAGGCAGGATATGAGCATTTCATGTTGAAGGAGATACATGAACAGCCCGCATCCATTCAGAACACCTTTGCAGGGAAGCTACTGGAACTCGAAGGCACTGTGAAGATGGATGAGCTCTACCTGAGCCCGGAGCAGATAAAACACCTCCGCAGGGCAACTATCATTGCCTGCGGGACCTCCTGGAATGCAGGGGCACTGGGAAAATACCTTTTTGAGAAGCTTGCGGGTGTTCATACTGATATAGAGACAGCCTCGGAGTTCAGGTATGCCAGCCCCGTCCTGTGCGGAGAGGAATTAACTATAGCCATCACACAGTCAGGAGAGACCGCAGATACACTGGCAGCAGTGAGAAGCTCCAGATCATATGGCTGCAGGAACATTGCCATCACCAATGTAGTTGGAAGTACCATCACAAGGGAATCGGACAGCGTGATCTACACCCGTGCAGGTCCTGAAATAGGGGTCGCCGCAACCAAGACCTTCACGGCACAGCTTATCATCCTCTATATGCTTGCAATTCACATGGGAAGGGTAAGGGGAGTACTCTCTGCAGGGGAGGCGAAGAGCCTGATAGTCAACATCAAACGTATTCCCGGACAGATACAGAAGATCCTGAACCGTAAAGAGAGTATCAGGGAATGTGCAGAGCAGTTCGCAGACAAGAGGGACTATTTCTTCATAGGGCGCTACCTCAATTTCCCGATAGCCCTTGAAGGTGCATTGAAGCTCAAGGAGATATCATACATACATGCCGAAGGATATGCAGCAGGTGAGCTCAAGCACGGGCCGCTTGCACTGCTTACGGAAGACACACCCGTGGTGGCCATTGCGACCAGGGGGCATACATATGACAAGATGCTCAGCAATATCAAGGAAGTAAAGGCTCGCAACGCAACCGTCATAGCTGTAGCAAATGAGGATGATACTGAAATTGAGAAATATGTGGACGTGGTGCTCAGGATCCCGCCGTCACATGAGATGACCTCACCTGTGCTCTCCTCGGTTGTACTGCAGTTGCTTGCATACTATACGGCACTTGCGAAAGGGTGTTCCATCGATAAGCCCAGGAACCTTGCAAAGAGCGTGACGGTAGAGTGAGAGAACTTTCACAAAAAATGTGGACAAGAGGCATTAAATGAAACTATTTGGTTCATCGGGCGTACGGGGTGTGGTAAACAGGGACGTCACTGTAGACCTTGCCCTGAAAGTAGGGATGGCACTTGGAAGATCGAAGAAGAGCGCTGTGATCGGCAGGGATCCGAGGATCACAGGTGAAATGATAGAACATGCGCTTATCTCGGGACTGGTTTCCTCCGGCTGTGACGTTGTCCGGGCTGGCATTCTAACCACACCCACACTTGCCTATGCAAGCCGGGGCTATGATTGCGGTGTCATGATAACGGCATCCCATAACCCTGCAGAATATACAGGGATCAAGTTATGGAATCCCGACGGAATGGCATTTGATTCAAAACAGCAGGAAGAGATAGAGTCAATTATAGATAACGGGGATTTCGTGGCCGTGAAGTGGGATAAGGTCGGCAGTATAACTTCCTGCTACAATGCCGTAAGGGACCACACTGATATGATCCTCAGGAATGCTGGCAGATCGTCCATGAGGGTTGTCCTTGACTGCGGATGCGGGGCCGGAGGCACGATCACCCCTTTCCTGCTCAGGGAGATGGGATGTGAGGTCATCACCCTCAATTCCCAGCTGGACGGGCATTTCCCTGCCAGGAACCCGGAACCCAATGAGAAGAACCTTGGAATGCTGATGAAAGTAGTAAAGGAGCTTGATGCCAGTCTGGGAATAGCACATGATGGTGATGCTGACAGAATGATGGTGGTGGATGAGAAAGGGAGCTTCGTTACAGGCGACGAACTGCTGGCCATCTTTGCATCCCGCGAGTGCAGGAGCGGTTCAAAGATCGTCGTGCCTGTCGACACTTCAATGATCGTAGATGATGCCCTTCCGGACGCCAGGATCATCAGGACAAGAGTGGGAGATGTCTATGTGGCCGAAGAGATGAAACGCCAGAGGGCTGATTTCGGCGGCGAGCCATCCGGCAGCTGGATATTTCCCCGGATATCCTATTGTCCGGACGGGATCTACGCCGCCGCAAGGATCGTGGATATCGTGAAGGAAAGACCTCTTTCCGAACTCACCGGGGATCTGCCCTGCTATCCCACACTACGGGGCACGATCGCATGTGATGATCCCCTCAAGGAAAAGATCATGGGAGCCGTTAAACAAAAACTGGGACCCATGGGGAATGTTTCGGATATTGACGGGATCCGGGTGGAGATGGACGACGGCTGGGTGCTTGTCCGGCCTTCCGGAACAGAACCCAGGATACGCATCACAGCCCAGGCAAGGGAAAACGTGGAAGGACTGTATGAGATGGCTGAAACACTTGTGAAGGAGTCCTTTGGATGAAAGCCGTGATCCTTGCTGCAGGGGAAGGCACAAGAATGCGGCCTCTTACTGCATCAAGACCTAAGGTCATGCTCCCGGTCGCCAACAGACCTATGATCGAGCACATAATAGCTGCGGCAATGGATGCCGGAATAAAGGATTTTGTCCTTATTACGGGATATCGTGAGGATGCGCTGATAGACTATTTTGGGAACGGCCGGAAATACGGCGCCAGCATCGAGTACGTTCACCAGGAAAAGCAAATGGGCACCGCCGATGCCATCGCTTGTGCCAGGGGGCATGTGAATGGCAGCTTTATTGTACTCAATGGTGACATGCTGATAGGTTCCGGACATATCAGGCAGTTAATGTCCTCGGACAAGGATGCCGTAATAACGGTCAGGGAAGTTGATGAGCCTTCCCGGTTCGGAGTGATAGAGACAGACAGCGGCAGGGTCATAAGGATAATCGAGAAACCGCAAAACCCTCCCGGCAACCTTGCGAACGCCGGCATTTACCTTTTCAGGGAACCCATTTTCGATCTCATTGACAGGACAGAATTGTCTCCCAGGGGAGAACTGGAAATTACCGATTCACTTCAGATGATGGTAGATGCCGGATACAATGTAGGCTATGCGCTGCTGGACAGTGAATGGATCGATATCGGCAGGCCATGGGATCTGCTGGAGGCCAACATGTTGCTGCTGGGAGATATGAAAGGAGAAAACGAAGGCACCGTGGAGCCCTATGCGACCATGCACGGAGAGGTATATATCGGCAAGGGCACCATCATACGCAACGGGGCCTATATCATCGGTCCTGTGATGATAGGGGACAATTGCGACATTGGTCCAAACTGCTTCATCCGCCCTTCCACGACCATAGGCAACAATGTTCATATAGGTAATGCGGTCGAGGTGAAGAACAGTATGATCATGGACGGCACAAAGATAGGGCACCTCAGCTACCTTGGAGACAGTGTCATCGGCCAGAACTGTAACTTCGGTGCCGGCACTAAAGTGGCAAATCTGCGCCATGACGGCAGGAACATCAAGTGCCTCGTGAAAGGCAGGGTAGTTGATTCCGGCAGGAGGAAGCTGGGAGTGATCATGGGTGACGGCGTACACACTGGCATCAACACAAGCATAAACGTAGGCACGGTGATGGAGGCCGGAACTTACAGCCTACCGGGAGAGGTCATCATGCCGAAAAGAAAAACTAATTAAAGCACTTAATCCTTTTTCCATTATCGAGTGATATAATTGAACTTCAATGTCGAGATCCAAAAACTGAAAGATCTGGCACGGCAGGCGGCTGATGTCATAGTTGAACACGATTTTGTCAGGGTCATATCCCATAACGATGCTGACGGACTGACATCTGCAGCGATCATCTGCCGTGCACTCATGCGAAAAGGCATTCGTTTTCATACCACAATAGTACCACGTCTTGATGATGATGTAGTTGATACTGTCATCAGGAGCGCTGCAGAGAAGGACCTTGTCATGTTCTGTGACATGGGAAGCGGGCAGTCTGATATAATATCGCGGATAAAGCAGGAGATAGTAGTTCTCGACCACCATATACCCGTAGGAGAATCGCCTGCCAGGGTCATTGCCAATCCCCATCTTGTGGGAATAGACGGAGCCATGCATATTTCAGCATCCGGTGTCACTTACCTGGTGGCAAAGGCACTCGATGAAGAAAACACGGATCTTGCCGGCCTGGCCATTGCTGGTGCTGTCGGTGATAAGCAGCTCATGGACACCGTCAATGGTACGATCCTGAAGGAAGCAGAAGAGGCAGGTGTGATATCCGTGCGCAAGGGCCTGAAGATAGGGGATGGCGATATTGCCGATGTTCTTGAGTATACACCCGAGCCATACCTTGATATCACGGGCAACAGGGAAAAGATAGACGAATTCCTTGATATCCTTGAAATTAAAGGCAAGATCAGCGAACTTTCAGTCGATGATATGAAAAAACTTACCTCGGCCATTGCCATCAAGCTTGTAAAGAATGCAAGTCCTGAAGCGATAGATGCTTCCATAGGCGATGTATACCTGCTCAACAGAGAACTTGTGAACAATGTCTATGACCTGGTCGCCATACTCAACACCTGCGGGAAGATGGAAAAGGCGGGGATGGCGATCTCCATATGTATGAAGAGCAGGGAACACCTGGAAGAGGCACAGAGGATGGCGGTCGACCACCAGCGCTCAATTGTGGGAAATATCAGGCAGGCACTCGGCAAGCTGCAGAAGGGAGACAACATCGGCTATATCATAACCAGGGACATGGAATCCACAGGAATGGTTGCAAGCACCATGGTCCGCTATATCGATCCTCACATGCCATTCGTGGCTGTGAACCAGGTAGAAGACCTTGTCAAGGTCTCTGCAAGGGGAACGCGGGCACTGGTTGAGAAGGGACTTGACCTTGCCTATGCCCTGCGCGAAGCCTCGAGGGAGGTTGGCGGGGAAGGAGGAGGGCACAACATTGCATCCGGGGCTTCAATTCCGCCCGGGACTGAAGAAGAGTTCATCAGCAGGGTGGACGGGATCGTTGGCTCCCAGCTCGGGAAAAGCAGTGAGGATTGAGCTTTATGAAGATCAGGACGACAGTTGAGTTCAGGGACAGGAATACCCGGATGATCGCTGAAAGAGTTGCAAGGTCGCTTGCGCCTGACAACCTTAACAGCATGGACACCGAGATATCGGGAACAAGTGCAAAGATCCGCATCACAACGGAGAAGATCACCTCGCTCATAGCAACCCTCGATGACCTGCTCATGAACGCAAAGGTCGCAGAAGAGGTGCTTGAGGTACTGGACGAATAGTTACAGGACTATTCCCATAGATGCCTGTTCCTGTCTATCAGCTCTTTTTGCTCATCGGTCCTTGAGCGCTGGTAGATCAGCGCAGCCGGATGGTATATCTTCAGCAAGGTGATGCCGCTTTCCTCTGAAATCTCAGGGATACCCCATTTAAGTCTTCTCCCATTGCAAAATGCCTTTTCAGCAGTGTTGCCAAGCAGGATAATGAGCTTCGGGTCAAGGAGCCGTATCTGAGCAAGCAGGAATGGCTTGCAGGCATTTATTTCGCTTTTCAGGGGATTACGGTTGTTGGGCGGGCGGCATTTTATAGCGTTGATGACTGCATAGTCATGCTCTGGAAGATCCATGTACCCGATCATCTCATCAAGGATACTGCCAGCCCTTCCACAGAAGGGGATGCCGGTCTCATCTTCATTCTTGCCGGGTGCCTCGCCTATAAAAACAACCTCTGGGTTATGTGAGCCTTTGCCTATGACCTTGTTGGTGACAGTCTTATAGAGTGCACAGGCCTTACAGGCAAGTATCTCACTTTCGAGCTTTTTGAACCCGCCTTCCACCAGCTCCAGAACCCTGGGGGAATCAAAGTTCAGTTCATTACAGTTCATAGTACCTGTCTGCCCGGAGGTCTTCCATGAAGCGGATCTGCTCCGATATAAAAGAGTTGTAATGGGCCTCTAATCCAAGCTCATGAGCTTTTTTGACAACAGCACCGTTAATGAAATCTATTTCTGTCTTCCTTCCGGACGAGATATCCTGAAGCATCGATGAATGATGTTCAGCAGTATTGGGAAGCTGGACATCATGCAGGTATTCCAGGTATTCACCTGCGCTGCCCCATGGAAGGATCACAGAATCCGCCTCTGCTACCATAAATACTTCACTTACGATATTCTCTATGACAGACCATGCATGGGTGTTCCCAAGCCTCCCATATGGAACGCCCATAACAGCGCCAAGGGGATTGAGCGCAGAATTGTAAAGGACCTTGGACCAGATGGAACTTTTAATACTGTCTGTGGCTTCAACTCTTATGCCGGCCTCTCGAATCAGCGTGACCAGCCTCATGACAGTTCCATCAATACCCGAAGGGAACCTTCCGAGCTTCATGGGGCCACTCTCTACCGAAACATGGACCTGTGCATCCCCTTTCCACTCGAATCCCGTGATAATGGTACCACCTATCACATGATCCGTGTATCCAGCGATGATCTCCTCGTTGCCAAGACCGTTCTGCATGCTGACGACCTCACGGTTTTCCAGGACACCGGAGAATTGCCTGCAGATATCCCCGGTAGCCGTGGATTTGGAAGTGATGAATATGTAGTCGAAATCCACATCTTCAGGAACATCTTCCGAGCAGCTGAGATCGTACGTACCTTCACCCCATATCCCTGACATCCTGAAACCCTGTGACATGACCCGTTCAGCATGCCTTTTCCGGGAGACCGCATGCACATTGCAGACTGCTGATAGTTTTGCGGCTATGGAAAGGCCGACAGCTCCTGCACCCAATATAAGAATATCCATGTTACTTACACCAGAGAATAATACTGGTCTTCCCGATAAAAGCCTAACCGCATGGAAAGGGCCGGGGGAGGTCCGGGGAAACCCAGATGAAGCTGGAGTTGTTCTAAAAAAGAGAAGCCCTTAATTAGCAAAAGGTACATCATGCATAAAGTAACCAGACAAAGAGAACTGTTTGTGGAAAGAACTGATCGCAGCTTAATGATCATCTCATAATATAAGGAATGGAATTACAATGGATTCAAATAAAAGTGCTGAGTACTGTCTTCCAGATGACAGGCCCGGGAATAGAGATGCAATGGATTTCAAGTTCAGGCTGGAGTGTTCACTGAAGACGAGTGCCGATGCAACAAAAGCGGCGGATGTCATCGGCGAATATATCGATGAGGCCAACAGTACCATACTAACAAAAGGCGCACCTGAGGGGCAGGGAGCAAAGGTCACTGACTGGAAGGTTGAAGGGGACAGGATCAGCCTTACCATAGAATCCGGAAGGCATGTACGTGTGCATGATGCATTGCTACGTATGAGAAAACCCCTTGCAGGAAAACTCGGGAAAGGGTTCAGGATCGGAATTCGCGGGATAGAGGTCGCTTCGTACACAATAGAGGTGCCTTCGGAGAAGGAACTTCCTCAGATGAAGATACCCTATGTGGAAAAGATGGATTATCTAGACGGGGTCATCAGGCTTGAACTTGGGGTCGATGAAGCTGCAATGTCAAACCGAGTGCCTGACAGGATACTCTCCCTGATGGAAGACAAGATCGAGCAGCATTCCTATGGTGGAAAGACCGAGCACTGGAACATACTCTGGCAGAGCGGGAAAAAGGAACACAGGTTCACCGAGGATCCCACGAAGGCCATGATGGAAGCCGGATGGATTAAAAGAGGTGCCAGCAGGGGACAATGGATCCACGGTCCGCAGTCCACAAAGATGTTCAGGACCTTTGAGAGGATAGTGCTTGAGGAACTGCTGGAACCCCTCGGATACAGGGAAATGATCTTCCCGAAACTTGTTCCCTGGGAGGTCTGGCAGAGATCCGGCCACGCAAAAGGTGTCTATCCCGAGATATACTACGTGTGCCCCCCGAAGACCAGGGATCCGGAGTTCTGGGAAGAGGTCATCGACCATTACAAGGTAACCCATGAGGTGCCCACATCACTTATCAAGGAGAAGATCGGCGACCCCATCGGAGGCCTGTGCTATGCACAGTGCCCTCCCTTCTGGCCATACCTGCAGGGTGAGACCATACCCACCGATGAGTTCCCCATCAAGGTGTTCGACAGGTCCGGAACCTCACACAGGTACGAAAGCGGCGGAATCCACGGCATAGAGCGTGTGGACGAATTCCACAGGATAGAGATCCTCTGGCTTGGTACAAAGGAACAGGTCATCAGAACCGCAAACGAACTCCACGACACATATATGCATATCTTCAACGAGATACTCGAGCTGGAATGGAGAAAGGCATGGGTCACACCCTGGTTCATGGCACAGGAAGGCCTCACAGGAGTTGCCGAGCAGGCCGAGGCCGGCACGACAGACTACGAAGCGATCCTGCCATACCGCGGCGAGGACGGGGAATGGCTTGAATTCCAGAACGTCAGTGTGAACGGCAACAAGTACCCCGCCGGATTCAATGTCAAATGCCAGTCCGGCGAGGAACTCTGGTCCGGATGTTCAGGCGTTGGACTTGAGAGATGGTCATCGGCATTCTTTGCACAGAAGGGGCTGGACCCTGAGAACTGGCCCGGAGAGTTCAGGAAAAGGGTAGGGGAGATCCCGCAGGGTATCAGGTTCCTGTGAACCCGATTCAGTATCCTGAAAAGCCGGGGATTGTCTGAAGAAGACACCATCGGCTTTGCTATTCGATTTTTATCACGACCTTTCCCTTCACGCTGGCATCACGCAGGTACCTCAGGGCCTCTCCTGCCATCTCAAGGGGAAATATCCTGTCAATGTTTACCGTGATTACGCCGCTGTCATAGAACCCTGCCACTTTTTTCAGGCCCTCGCCTGTAATCTTCGTGAACTGTCCAACGGCTTCTACCTGATACCTGTCCATGAGCTCATTGTCAGGCTGCTCGAGCATTGAGACTATTATACCACCTTTCCTGAGCACCAGGAACGACCGCCTGTAGGTATCCCCGCCTACCGTATCAAAGACAGCATCGTAATCATGCAGTCTCTCTTCGAACCTCTCACTCCTGTAATCGATGATCACGTCTGCCCCAAGCTTCTTAAGATACCCGGTCTTGTCCTTCCCGGCGGTCGTTGCCACATATGCCCCGAGGTGCTTTGCGATCTGGATCGCCATTGAGCCTATGCCGCCCAAGCCTCCGTGTATCAGGACCTTCTGGTTCTTTTTCAGCTTCATCTTGTTGTATAGCACTTCCCACGCACTGACTCCCACAAGAGGAAGAGCTGCAGCTTCCATGCAGTCTGCCCTGTCCGGTTTTTTGGATATCAGCTTCTCATTGGTGACCACAAACTCTGCAAAGGCCCCTGACCCTCCTGCAAGGATAATGCCGCTTCCGTATACTTCATCGCCTTTCCTGAACTGCGTCACTTCCTCTCCCACATCCATTACAATACCGCAGAAATCCCCGCCCAGTGTCAACGGAAAACTGCGTTTTTTCCCCTGGCTCATATATCCCTCACTTACTTTCCAGTCAATGGGATTTACACCTGCGGCATGCACCTTCACAAGCACCTTACCCGATGAAAGTTCCGGGACCAGTGCATCCGGATTTATCACAACTGCATCCTTTCCGTATTCGTTTATCTGGGCAGCTTTCATTATCACTCCCTCAACTATTGTACAAAGAACGTTTTTGTAAAAAATACCGGGATTATCTCATCTCTGGAAAATAAGTCATCGTGCCTTATATCTTTTTATGAACAAATTATACTGAAAATGAACTTCATGGATCGATGCGAAAAAGGATTTCCAGAAGAACTGCTGATATCGAAATGATGGAGCACTCCACAGAGCTGTTGCATCTTCGTGGACATAGTACAGAACTGCATTCATCGATCTGCATGCTGAGCTCTTTATTTCTTATCCAGCCTTGTTTTCCGGATAATATCTATAAGATCCATTGTTTCCTTTCTCACATCTTCGCTGCACACCACCGCAGAGATAGCGACAAGGCTGTCGGCACCTCCCCGGACCACGCTTGCACAGTTTTCCTTATTGATGCCTCCGATCGCAACAACCGGAATACATATGGCATCCTTCACGGCCCTGATGCTTTCAGGGCCGATACCAGTGCCGGCATCCTTTTTGGTTGAGGTGTTGAAGATAGGGCTCAGGCCAACATAATCAGCGCCGCTCTGTTCAGCTTTTTTGGCCTCTTCTACGTCATGGACCGTAAGGCCGATTATCTTATCGGGACCAAGAAGCTTTCTGGCCATGCTGATGGGCATATCATCCTGGCCGATATGGACACCATCGGCATCCACTGCCATGGCCACATCTACCCTGTCATTGACCAGAAAGATAGCCTTGCCGCCACACAGCTTCTTGATCTGCGCAGCTTCAAGGACCATATCCTTTGTGGTTCTGGACTTTTCCCTGTACTGCACGATCCTGCAGCCTGCTGCAACTGCATTTTCCACATCTGAAAGCGTTCCTTTTTTTGAGAGGCCGGAATCTGTCACCAGATAGAAATCGATAATGTCCAGCAATGAGCGCTTGTTATCCATGGTCTCACCCGTACATCACGTCACAGCTCTTCAACATTCATCATTGACTGTGCTTTTTCATCTGAAAGGTTGAATACCTCGTCATAGAGATGCATCTTGAAAGTTCCGGGACCTGCTGACTTTTCAGCTGCAAGCTCTCCTGCAGCTCCAAAATAGCACAGAGCATCCTTTGCTGCATCGCAAAGGTCTGCATTGACCGCGGCAAAGGAAGCGATTACCGATGCTGCCATGCATCCGGTCCCTACAATCGAACCCATTGATTCATGCCCGTTCCTTACGACGAAGGTCCTTCTGCCATCACTGATGATGTCCTCCCTGCCAGTCATCACAACGATACATGACCTTGAAACTGCAAGATCGGCTGCAAGCTTCCCGGGGTCAGCATCGATGGCTGTTGCTTCAACCCCTCTGGTCCGGGCATTCTCACCTGCAAGTTTTGCGATCTCGGAATAGTTGCCTTTGATTACATCGACATGGACACTGTCAAGTATCTTAGCAGCCATCTCGTCCCTGAATCGAGTAGCACCGACACCAACAGCATCGAGCACCACAGGAATCCCCTTTTCGTTTGCAGCACTTCCAGAGATGATCATTGCATCTACGAGCTCACGCGTAAGGGTACCTATATTGAGTACCAGTGCAGAGGCAATAGCGGTCATATCAGCTGCCTCCTCCGGAGCATGGGCCATTACCGGAAGTGCACCAAATGCCCTTGTCATGTTCGCGCAATCGTATATCGTTACCCAGTTAGTGATATGATGGACCAGCGGCTTTGTTTTTCTGATCGTTCCTAGGGGCTGTTTCATATTGATCATCTCCGGATGAGACGCAATCCTGTATCGTCTTCCTTTTTGTATCCACAAGAAAATAACAATTGCTATTTAAGTCTGATCGTCTTCACAATTGCGACTGGTTTTTTATGGAGGACACGGACCAGGCAGACCAGGCCCTAAGACCGGACGGATCAGCCGGCCACATGGACCAGCCAACATGTTATTCTCCTTATGTTTTTTGAGAGTTTACAGGATGTGGAATAACGCATCATGTCCATCCCCTGCCCCGGACTGGTCCCTGGGACCTGCTTTGTAATTTGATGAATGGATATGACTTGCATGGGACCTGACCGATCTATTTATATATGGATATGACTTGTATAGAAAGCCAATCTAGTGCACATATTATTTCATTATTCATATCACGACAGACAGTTGAACACTTAATCGATCATTTTCATATATCATACAGGATCACATTCATTCGGAGGAATTCCTTGGCAAAGAAAGTACAGAGAAAGTTAGACAAATGGAAGTCAAAATCATGGTATAACGTAGAAACACCTGAGTTCATCAGCAGGACTAACATTGGAGTAACCCCTGCAGAAGAACCGCAGCAGCTTATCGGCCGTATCGTGGAGACCACAGTTGGCGAAATTGCAAACGATTTCACCAAGCACAACACAAAGATAAAACTCGAGATCAGCGAAGTGAACGGTGACACCGCCAACACCAGGTTCATTGGCCACGAAATAACAACCGATTACCTGCGTTCCATTGTCAAGCGCCAGACCTCAAGGATCGACAACAACCTTGACGTAAACACAAAGGATGGATATCTTATCAGGGTCAAGCCTATCTGCTTCACTGTCAAAAGAGCGAGAACAAGCCAGATAAAGGCAATAAGGGATGTCATGGGCAGGATCGTAACTGAACGCGCAGCAGAGCTCAACTTCGAGCAGTTCATCGAAGAAGCGATCATGGGCAAGCTTTCCGCAAACATCTACAGGAATGCAAAGTCCATCTACCCGCTCAGAAGGGTCGAGATAAGGAAGACAGAGGTCAAAGCTCTACCTTCAGCAGCCGGATTTTAAACTCTGGACCAGGGGTATCATTTTTTATGATACCAAAATTACATTTCTTCTGATATGTTCTGGTACTAACAGCTTAGATTTGGCTATAAAATTCATATTTAAATATATCCCAAGTTTGACAGTTTTTAATCCTTGCTGAAGAGAATGTCTTCTTATCAAACCCAAATTTTTCGTTTTTCTATCAGGAAAACCTATTTGACAGTTTTAACAATTTCAGGTCAACTACTACAATTTTGTCTATTTTTGCCTTATGATCTGTGTATTTATGGCATCAAAGTTGGCGTAAATATACTTTTTCGACGTATCCCTCATGAAATCCACAGTAACTGTCAAATTCAATAAGCTTTTTTGTGATAGAGATTTATGAAGAATCGCGATTAATTTTGTGGACTTTTTGGAGAAGCTACGAGAACCCTATCATATCAGGGAATGCCAAGCCTTTTTATCTGGAATTAAGAAACGAAGAGACAGGTGACTTACTGAACTTGTTGTCGTAAATGTGTATAATTGGATTTCTGAGAATACAGGATTGGGCATGCCTGGGAGATATTTTAACACTTGTAGATGACACAACATGCGCAAACGGTTTAACACCATATTTGAAAAGAACCACGATTAAGTGCACAAGAAGCGACAAAGAAGTCTCAAAACAATTAATAAACTATTGAAAAATATCAAAACTTATGGTGTCCACAAGCTGTGTGTTGTTGGTACAGCGTGTTGCATGCAGAAACTCATGCTTTCATATAGTGCAGATTGATATTTGTAGTTCACAAAGAAGATGATAAATTATAAAGGCTCTGAAAATCGCAGCTTTCTTTCAAAAATGCATCAGTTACTGAAATACTCATATCTTTGTCGGAGTGACTACCGGGGAGCTATATATAGTGATTGTTGACAAATCATTATAGTTTATATTATATGTAGATAATTCAATTCTTGCAATAACAAACAATTAGATCGTGTCTTTTCAGGTAGTTTTTTCGGGTTATTTGAAAAGGCAGGAATAATCGAATCGCAGGATTTTGTATTTGGAATATATTTAGGTGGTGTATAATATGGAAAGCGAATTGTACAAAAAAATAATTGTTGCAACTGACGGTTCTGAAAATGCTAACAAGGCAGCTATTTCCGGGATCGAGATTGCAAGGCTTAGTGGAGCGAAACTTTATGCATTGAATGTGATACCAACGATACCAAACCTTTCTTACTTTGGGGTACCCCTGGAGCAACATAAGGAAATGCTTCCGAATGGGGCTGATTTGTATGAGCAGTATGAGAAAGATGGTAAGAAGATACTTGAAGATATAAAAGAAATGGGGGCCAAGGCAAATGTGCAGATAGAAACTGTGCTGCTTGAAGGGCACCCTGGTTCTGAAATCATAGATTATGCCGAAAAAAGCAATATAGATCTGATCGTAGTGGGAACTCTTGGTAGGACTGGCCTGGACAGGGTAATTGTTGGAAGTGTGGCCCAAGATATTGTCAGGCATGCAAAGACAAGAGTTATGATAGTCAAATGATCCCTTTTTTTAATATTCTCTTTTTTTTGGAACTCTGCAAAAATCCATTCGGAATCATTGTCTTTCGGGAAGACATTCTCTTCGTCAAGGAGTGAAAACTGTTAAACTTGGGTTGCAATTATAATAGCTATAAAAAGATTATACAATTGAATTACCTGTTACAGATCCGATTGTTCTTCCTCCTTGAATTCGATGTATGCCATCTTTACTTGTTTTGCCAGGCTCTTTGCGATCATTCCGGATTCCAGCATGCAGAGATTCAAAATTCCAGTAGGTACAAGGCAGCCAGGGCAACAACGTGCTTCTTGTGCCATGTCCATCACATAATTGTCCTTGATGTCCAGGATTTCCAACATAGGTACTTTCATCGATGACATTTTCTTTACCATTTCACATTGCGTTTCAATATCTATGTTGATATTCTGCCCATCAAAATTTCCTTTTATCATATGTGTAAAGCCACAAATCGTCGATTTTACATACACAATTATTTTCATTTAAATTCTCCTGAAATCCAATTTACAAACACATACCTAAGAGCAAATACGACTGAAGTAGGGAGAATGCTCCAAGCACTGAAATTATCATGCGCAATTATCCGGGTACTATTTAAATCAGACATACAATCCATTTATATTCACAGAAACCTGGCAATAATTTCATCTAATTCATGTTTATAAATGATTTTGCGATATAAGCGCCACATACGGCATCCAAATACCTGTCCTTATTTCACTTCTTCATTACATTGGTTTTCAGAGCAATCAAGGAAATACGTTTGATCTTTTTTATATTTTTTATTATCCCCTGAACTTTTAGTCCATCCGTCCAGGACATCTTAACATCCGGCAATATGATATCAAAATCCATTTAATTGACCAATCGTAGAGCTGTTTACCCATCAATTGCATTTCCAACTTTGTATCCTTTGTATTCAAATAAACATATAACCAGTTCCATTTAACCAAGTTATCTTCAATTAGAAGTATATTTTCATGGTATCCCTTTTTTATGTTCTATTTATGCCAAATTCAAAAACCCCAGCTTAAAATTGTTAATCGAAAACATATAATCAGGGCACTTCTATTCGCACCTCCTACAAGCAGTGTAAAGGTATTTTGTCTTATTGATCATTAAAAAGTAATTTTCCTTTGTGAAGATCGTTTCCGGTATACATTCACGCAAGTATTACATCCGATTCACTCGATAATGGCAGTAGGAACACATATTCGTCCCATGATCTCAATACCAGGTTCGCGGATATCCACTTTTCACCTAATTTTTACTTTTTTCCTTTATCTTCAAAATACTGTAATCTATTGCCTGCTCAGGACAAATTGCCACGCACCGTCTGCAGCTTGTACCCAGGCAGTGCTGGCTGTCGATATTGATAAATCTCTTGCCATTTTTCTCGATAATTTGCAGTGCATCCTCGGGGCATTCTTCCACACACAGGTAGCAAAGTGTGCATTTTTCCACCGGAGCTTCAAGCGTGATACCTATGTTCTTTACAATATCAAGTCCAAGATATCCTACATCATCGATATCCCTGGAAACCCTCCTTTCAATCTCCACTTTCTCCAGATTATGTGGAAATACAGGGATGCCAGACATTTCCAGCATCATAGGATACATTTCAGCAGGCATCCCCTCCTGCCAGGTGGACAACTCGCAGACGTATATATCCTTGAATGTCTCACTGCTTGCCATCATCAGATGATCTGCATTTATCTTCTTTGCGATCGCAATGACCTCATCCAGCTTTGAGACATCGATAGCAAGCTTTCTTGCAAGCATAATGGAGGTGTTGCCAAACTGGACTATTCCTTTGGAAAAACCGGGAACAGCACCTATAGACCGCGCTTTGTCAGCATCAACATAGGTGCCGGTGGCCCCAGACATGTACGAGTATCTCAGATCCTCATACTTCCGTCCGGATTCAAGTATGAGTGTCATGTGAGCTGCACGGATAGCTCCGATAGCCTTGCCAATTTCTTCAACATCCTTATCGGTAATTATTAGACCATCTCCAAATATCAATTTACCGTTGGGTAGTTTTGGAAGTTTCTCAATAAGACCTTCCTTGATGGACAGTGCCATTATGGAAATAACTCCCGTGCCTGTAATTCCTTTTGGGACAAGTTCTCCTTCTTCGATGGTCACCCCGTTTACCGGGTCAACAAGAGGACCTTTTCCAGGATTCATGCTGCTGTCAAGGACCGAAAGTCTCCAGTGTCCGTTCTCAACATTGACATCATTTATAGCTCCTGGTGCGGCGAGCATTCCGCATGCAATTCCCTGTCCTTCGATTGCAGGACCTGCCGCAGCGCTTGCAGTTATTATCCTGTCACCAATTTTCAGTGCCATCTCTGCGTTGGTGCCATAATCAGTTACAAGACATGGTTCTGTTTGGAGAATGAAATCAGTTTCCAACATCATCGCAAGCGCATCGGCACCGATCTCATGCTTGATTGCCGGTGGGACTACTATCTCACAGTTATCCATCGGGTAGATGCCCCCGAAGATTTCATTTGCCGGGAATATCCTTGCATCCCTTTTTACATCCTTCACACCAAGGGCAGCCTGTTTATTTTCACCGGCATACGCAAGGTCTCTTATTTCCATGTTCTGGAAAAGTGAGAGCTGTATGGGATTGCCACAGATTGCAATTCTTTGTATATTCTCAGGTTCAACATTGAACTTTTGCAGTACTTTTTTTACTGTTTCAACCATCAGTCCGTGGGCAACGTCTGTTCCGGTGGTAATGGCAAAATCAAGATGATCCATTACATTACCTCCAGGCAGAGGATGACCCATTGTGATTACTGTTTTCACTGTTTCTTTCTTTTCAAAATCGATCAGCTGTGACCTGAAACCACTTGTTCCAAGATCAAGGGAAATTACATACATATTCTCAGCACTCCATTATTGTATACAATCAGTTCTGAATCACAGAATAAAGCATAGAGGCCACTCCTATTACCAGAGGTTCCATCACAAGATCTACATGGTATTTCTTTCCGATATCAGGCGGGAGTCCGCAGGGAATTCCCGGAGTTGAGACAAGACATCTTTCTTCGATCATGCCTTCTGATATGGTGTTGGTATTAGGGGTTGCCTCAAATACCATTGAAAACCTTTTCCGGTCATCACTACAGTAGGGCCTGATCCCCAGTTCGTTCACAGCTTTTTGCAGGAATTCCGTATTGGGGTCACAGGCATAGACGTTGAAGCCTTTGTTTACAAGATGGGAGGCACCGGCATAACCGACCCTTCCAAGCCCGATGACAAGTATATCCTTTGATGTCGCTTCCTTGAACCTGGAAGCTATGTCCGCATAGATCACACCTGTGGCAACATGATTGCTAACTATTTTCTCGTTCCTCAGGTTGTGAGCAGTGAAGATGTGGTCATCTGCCATCATTATGATATCAGCTCCCTGTGAAACAGCTTCATAGTAACCTGTGACATCAGGATGTTCTGTTACGAATCCGTCAAATCCGAAATATTGAACTATGAACAGGAGTGATGATGTGAAATTGCTGATGATACCGTTACCAGCGGTGATCGGTATGATGCCAACTTTCTCAGAACCGGGCCGTGTTCCGTAAAGCGCCTCGCATATTCCTCTGATATCAAGACCTGTGACCTTCTTTGTAATCTCATCATTCTCTTCAAGCTGCATTGAGAGGTTTTCAAGATCCTCGGGCGTTAAAAGTGCCATTATATACCTCCTTTTCGCTCCTGAAACGATCAATGATCATTTTCATTCCGTTCTGTCTTATTGCTTCAGTTTCTTCTCTGTCAGTTCCCCGGCTTATGAGTGTGAAAACACTTTTCCTGTTTTCGCCCCTGGACTCGAATATCTCGATATCTTCCGAAGCATGGAACTGAACATATTCATCTCCCAGTGAGAGCACATGCTCTCCAACAGGTTTCAACATATCGTTCTCAAGTAGCAGGTGCTCATAGATGCAGTAGTTTGTCTCAGGAACCGCATCCATCTCCTGGACATTCCCAGAGAATGCCTGCATAAGCATTTCTACGAGGTTGATTCCTGTAGAGTGATATACAGCCGTTGGAGTCTGGCTCGGAAATCTTGCATCTATTTCAAGTACTTTCAATCCATTCGGACTATCGATCGCCTCCACATCCATTACCCCTCGGAGGTTGAGGTTTCTGGCAAGCTCATAGGTGATCCTTCTGAACTCAGGATGGTTGGCAATGGGGGTCACCATGCAGCAGTCATAGGTATCGTCAATGTGTATCTTCGTTTCCTTCATAACTGCAAAGTTACTTCCGTCACCTATGACCTCAAGGGAGATGACATCACCTTCCACGTATTCCTCGATGAGCATTGAAGGATCAAGTCCCACCAGGCCTTCATCATCATATATTATGGAGGTTCCTATACTGCTGCTCTCACATGGTGGTTTCACGAAGTATGGTGGGGTGGCAGGCTTGTCTGCAGGTGTGGGGATGTTGATGGATTTAAAGTATTCCTTGGAACGCTTCTTATCCATGCTGGTATGATAGGCATCAAAATCGAACAGTATCTTACATGCAAGCCTATTCTTTATGCTTCTGAGGTACTCTATGGTCTCAAGGTTCTCATTCACAGGGATGATGGCATCCACATCCTCTGAGAGTTCAATGAGCCTTTCAGCTTCCTTTAATACGTCAAAGCAGTGAAAACAGTCAACAACCCTGCGTATGAGAGGCTTTTCCCTGCGGTCCACAAGTACTACTTTCATACCGGCCTTGTGTGCAAGGTAAGTGACTTCAAAACCTTGCAGCTTGCCGCCGATTATGCAGATCGTTGTCATAGTGTGACCACCGGAATCCTTAAAAGAGCTACCTGCTGTTTTTCGATGATCCTGTTGAATTCAGCCTGGCTTGCTGGTTCCATACCCATGGTTCTCAGGCGTTTGATAACGCTCTTTGAGTCACGATCCCTTTTCTCAAGTTCCCTGTCATAGTTAACAACGCCTTCAAGTGAGGAATCAGAGGATATTATGGAAGTAACAACATTTGCACCTGCGTTCAGACGGTGGACCATGCCGTCAATGCCTTCAAGGTCAAGGGATGCGGGTATGAGTTTATTGGGGAACATTAGCCTGAGCACTGATATTATCTTCAGTTCCGAGAGACTGGACCCCCGGGTCATTCCTTCAAAAGGTGTTCCTTCCTGCGGAACAAAGGTCATGACTCGTACCATGTCAGGCTGACCCTTTTCCATTCCGCGAAGTGATATTATAGTTGATTCAATGTCATTCCCGACACCTGTGAGAATTCCGTCCTCAATACAGTAACCGTTGTTTCTGGCAAACTCCCTGGCATGATTCCTTTTATCGAATGACTGGCCCGCCCTCAGTTTCCTGAAAAGCGCCCTGTCATGGGTCTCTTGGTAAAGAGCAAGGAAATCGGCTCCATTCCTATGGAGCCTGCTGAGTATCCTGTCATCCATGACACCGGGAGATATCATTATCGGAAGTCCCGTTTCTTCTTTGACCGTTCTCACAACCTCAATAAATCTCTCCGGTTCATTATGGAAATAAGGGTCCTCTCCCATGGTAAGGTCAACCATGTGGACATTCTCCTTCTTCACTGCCCTTGCTATGTTACGTATCTGCTCCAGGTTCAGACGGTAGCGCCGTATATTGTTGCACCTGTTGTAGTAGCAGAAAGCACAGTTGTTCTTGCAGTATGTTGAGAAGTATACAAAGCTGTAGAGGAATACCCTGTTACCGAAGAAGTGATCCCTCACTTTCCTTGCAACATGGTGCAGTTTCTGTATGTACTCCTCTTCAGTCAGGGCAAGGAGTTCCCTCAGGTTATCATCCGTAAGCTTACGGCCATTTATTATTTCCTCAGCAACAGTATTGAGATCCTGGTAATCAGTGTTCTTTATCATGATGGCACCTCAAAGGTTTATGCTGACCCCGTTGTAATAGGATTCTGACCTGGCAGCACGCTTGATATTCTTGAAACCATGCTTTGCCTTCAGGAGTCTCTCAAGGCCGAAACCGGCACCAATCCAGGGTTTGTTGATCCCCCAGTCCATATCCATGGGGACCGGACCTACCACGGCGGACGAGAGTTCCATATTTTTGTACATGACATCGATGGTGTCACCATAGACCATGCAGCTGTCCGCGACGATTTGAAACTCAATACCCAGGAATTGCAGTAGTTCCTTTATCAGGTACTCTAGATTCTCTCTTGTGCAGTTGGACCCCATCTGGCAGAAATTCAGCATGGTAAACTCTTCAAGATGGCTGTTGCCATCGGATTCCTTGCGGTAGCATGGACCTATCTCGAATATCCGCACAGGGTCCGGGAGTACATTGTCGAATTTACGCAGGTGGTTGTAAAGGCCCGGGGCAAGCATCGGGCGCAGGCACATGTTATCCCCGAACAGGAATATCTGCTCGGATAGCTTCTCGTCCTCCCCTACACCCATCCTTTCCATGTATTCGAAGGGTATGAGTATGGGTGATTTCACTTCAAGGAAGCCCATGTCCACGAAGAACCCGGTTATCATCCTCTCAAGTTTTCCAAGCAGGTTCTCCCTGCTGCTCTCATACATTTCCCTGATATCTTTCTTCCTCTCGGCCACCAGTGTGGACTCCAGCTCGGCAAAGGAACGCTTCTCCTTTGAGAATGATATCATTTCCCCAGGTCCCAGCAGCGAAAGTATCCTGTTCTTCTGACTCTGGCTGAATTGTGCTTTGGCCGGTTTCAGGAAAGAGTGATCCGTACTTTTCTTTACTTTCTGTTCCTTTACCCTTGTGTCTGGTACAAAGGCCTGTGCAACAGATGGCCTGGCTTGCTTTGGAGCCGTAATGACAGAAGAAACTGGTGCGGGTGTCTCAATGGCGCATGCCTGTTGCCGTGCAGGTATTCCGACCGGAACCTCCATATATGGTATTGCACTGGTGTATGAGTTGAATCGTGAAGAAGATACGTTCCTGACCACGACCGTTGCCTCCTCCCTTGAGACCTGTGCTGAGAATTCCCTGATCTTTTCTTCCGGGATACAGCATCTTTTACAGGGCTTATGGAATTTATGGTTCCTGAGAGACCTTGCAGCCCTGCTGGATCTGGAGTTTCTAACCATGATCACTTCTCCGCAACTCATTGTGATACGCAGGCTCTTCAGGGATGCCTCACAACTTTTTATCTCGTGGAGGTACCCTTTTCTCGACACCCATAATCCGTTTTTGGATATCAATGAGTCTAATGGTTTTTTTTCCATAATGTCAACTCCTTGAATAGGGCAATTTCTTTATCATTTCCTAGAATCCCATGAATTCGAGTATCCAGCTGCTTCCATTGCTTTTCGTGAATGACATATGCTTCTCTTCCTTTAATTTGTTCTATTTTCTGTTGATATCCCCGACCTGTCACATATTTACATTTTAAGCCTCTTCATCGTTATTATAAGGGGATACGGAATTCAGATAGTTCCGTATCCAATACAATTAAGAATCTGCTTATCGGTTATGTATAATAGCCGTAATTATTTATTGTTCGTGTAAATTGAGTATGATAACCAATATATATCTAACACTTCTGCTATGATCCAAGAGGCAAGTGACAGGGATAGGGAAGTAACAGGGATACCAAGTAGCATCCCTGCCATGGATACAGACCCGGTTACCAGGGATTCATTATTGGTTGTTGGAACAGATCGAGCAACAGTTCCGATGAGATGTTTTGTAACCGAATCTAACCAATGTTAAATCATGCTGATATTTAGTATAATTCTCTGTCAATGTGCAGCCTGTTTGCAAACCTTCACAGGCAATGATACTTTGCAGAACCGATGCGA
>JAFGCK010000091.1 GCA_016932675.1 Methanosarcinaceae archaeon
ATGAAGCCGATGTAGGTGACACTGATGATGTGATCGTCTTCAGGGCACTTATCACCGATGTGTTCCAGGGTCAGGTCGACAGCCTTGCAGTTGTCGAGGGTCTCTACCTCGTAGAATCCGAGGACGTACTCAAGATCGAGACGGATGATACATTCGGAGAACTTGAGGTCACCGGCATCACCGGTTCTATCATCACAATGGCAAGCGACGGTGCAGTAACCCTCAGCAAGGACGACACAATCGATATCGCAGAGGGCATGAGCTTCAAGGTAGCAAATGACGACACACTCAGGTACTACCCATTCGTCGAAATGACCATCGCTGGTGAAGGCGAAGAAGAAGAGGAAGAAGAAGAAGAAGTAATTGAGGAAGAAGAGGAAGTAGTCGAGGAAGAAGAGGAAGTAGTTGAGGAAGAAGAGGAAGTAGTCGAGGAAGAAGAGGAAGTAGTTGAGGAAGAAGAAGAAGAAGCTGAGGAGCCAGCCCCAGGATTTGAGGCAATCTTCGCAGTTGCAGGTCTTCTTGCAGTCGCATACCTTGTCAGAAGGAACTGAATGAACAATAAATGATTAGAAGGGACCTTCCCTTCTAACAACCCTTTTTTTTAATAACTATCAATCAACGTCTTTTTTTGCTGTTCCATTAATGTGAAACTTGAGGTGATACAGTGCCTAACAAATTGATATTAGTGTCAGCTTTGCTCATATTGATGCTATGTGTTTCCGGTTGTACGCAAGATCAGGCTCCTGAAAGCGGACAGAAAGTTGCCAATACTACAAACGCCGCCAACAGTTCAGATATCAGTGAAATGTCAGTGGAGGAGCTGGTTGCAATAGACGCTCTTCCTGAGGGCTATGAATATCTGGGCAGTCCTTCGATGACAGTGGAGAACGTACAGACGGCATATGTCAACAGCTCCGGAATTGTTGCTGCAGCTAAAGGCTTTTACAGATCAGAAGATGTGGATCTCTATGTGGATGTGATCGAGCTGGAGGGTCCTGAGCTTGCAAAGGGGTTCGTCTCAGAGTACCTGTCAGGTTTCAGGGAACTTCCAAGCGGTACGCGCTTTGAAGAAGATTCTTTCAATGGCCATGCTGTCACAAGGATCAAGACATATTCTACCGTTGGGGGAGAACAGGTCCCAAGATACGCTTACATTTGGAGTGATCAGAGTTTCGTCTTTGTCGTTGGCGGAGCTACGGATGATCACTCAATGACGCGGGAACTTGCAGAAGCCACCGGGTATTGACCCGGCATCTTTTCTTTACGAAATAATACCCAATCGACATGCTTTAATACAACTTTACCCTTTTAGATGCTGCATTGCCCGGATAGCCTAGTAGGTTGGGGCGCCAGACTCATAGGGAATATTAACCGTGCGTCCAAATCTCCTGAGACATCTGGAGGTCGCGTGTTCGAGTCACGCTCCGGGCATCTTCTATTTCTTTATAATTCATGAAATCGTTTTCACCGGAAATTCCCATCTTTTGAAGTGTTCATGATGAAAGTCTACAAAAAGTCAGCTGATATCTCTCTGGTAAAAAACTTATCTTGTCGAAGGTTCTAAAAATTCCGGACCCACGGGATCCTTAATGATTTCCTTTATTATCTGCGTCATCCTGTATAGTGTTTCCTTGTCAGGATTCCAGCCAAAAACGCTGTCTGCAGATTCTATATGCTCGGGCTTCCAGGCGCCCCAGAGGGCTATAGTGTTATCGTGGCCAAGTATCCACTGGATGGCGAGATCAAGTATTCCTCTGCTGTGCATCTCTTTGCTGAAAGAATCTATACCGCTTACAGCTTCAAGGTATTGCCTGTATCTTGGGAGCTGGAACTTGGGGTCTGCCCTTTTTACAGGATGGTCCGTAAAATCTGCATCAGCTTTCATTTTTCCTGTAAGAAGGCCCTGACACAGGGATCTGTAGGCCAGGAAAACGATCTCATTGTCCTGGCAATAGGGTAGTATGTCACTTTCAACTTTACTTTCAAAAATATTATAGGGGCACTGGCAGGTGTTCGGTTTCAAGGTCTCTGAAAAATCCTCCATTTGCCGCAGATCAAAATTGCTTATCCCAATGGCCCTTATTTTGCCTTCCTCCTGGAAGCTCCTCATCGTCCTGGCAGTTTCTTCCATGGATTGCAGCGGATCAGGCCAGTGTATCTGGTAGATGTCTATATAGTCTGTCCTGAGCCGCCTTAGCGAACCTTCAATATCCTTGAGCATAAACTCCGGGCTGCTGTTCCTTACTGTAGTTTCCCTGGTTTTCTCCAGTCCGGTTTTGCTGGATATCACAATCTCTTCCCTTCCATATTTCTTCAGTGTTTCACCAATTATCTCCTCTGCTCGCCCGTTTCCGTAAACAGGAGATGTGTCTATTAAGTTTATTCCGTGTTCCAGCGCACGATCTATTGTCTGCCTTCCTGCTTCCTTGCTGTGATAGCCTATTGGCTGGCTGCCCAGGCCGATCCTTGAGACTTTTGTCCCGATCCCGGAAATCCTGGTGAATTCCATCATGCATCTGCCCATATCTTATCGTACCTGTTTTCCTTCTCCTTCATTTTCCTGATCGCGTCGGTGTCAGGAACTATCCTGTAGAGATTTCCTCCTCCAGTTTCTTCACCGTGCAGGTCAGTGAAATACAGGCCGTCGGGACCAAATGCCAGGCCACAGGGGCTGGCAGCTCCCTCTCCTTCGTAGATAACGAAGTCATCACAGGATTTTACCGCAGTTGCTTCCTGGTTCAGTTGTAATTTAACTATTTTTTTGCCTTTTACCCCTCTTCCCTGACGATAGGATTCTCCGAAAAGTGCCACAAACAGATGGTCATTGAAAGCCGGTGGGAACTGTTCGTTCTGCATGAAGTCCAGAGCAGTGGGCGCCTGGGTATAGTGCCACCAGAATATTGAATTTCTTCTCATGGTTCCGGGCCACCCGTAATTTTCAAAAGGTTCTACTCTGGCTATCCGGTCATCCTGGTCCGAACCGTTTCCCGAGATATAAAGATGTTGATCGCTTTTTCTCCATGTGGCCCCAAAGGGGTTCCTGAATCCTTTTGCGTACACGGGATTTTCGGGGTAAGGGTTATCCCATGGTATAGAACCGTCCTGGTTCAGACGCAGTATCTTGCCTCTGAAGTCTTCATCATTCTGTGCCTTGACCCAGTTGCCGCCATCCGCTATATTAACATATAACTTATCGTCAAACCCGATTGTCACCGCCTGTATCTGATGGGCCCGGGTGGTTGAAGGTATGTCATCAATGATCACTTTCCAGTCCTTCATTCTAAGGTCGCCATCACTCCTTGTCCGCACAACCCTTCCTTTCATTTCTCCGTTGTCTTCATATAGCATGCTTAGATAGAGGTCTCCGGTCACAGGCTCTACACATATTCCTGTAAGACCGGATTCCCCACTTCCCGGAAACTCCCCGCTAGGGTTATAATTCAGCAGATTCTCGGCATAGGTGTATACTGTAAAGTCATTTGTCAAAACTTTAACCTTGCCGTACAATTCGGTTATATACAATAAAGGGGCTTTGGGTTCATTCTTTGGATTCGGAACAAATGCAATGTTTACAGGTAAATTAAATCCATCTGCCACATGCTCGATTTTAAATCCCGGAAAAACCCACCAGTATTTGGCATAATCTCCGCTCATTGATTTCTCCACTCCTCTGTTTCTTTGTCTCAAATATAGTTTGTTTAGATTTTTCTATGACTTCATAGAAATAACTTGTCCAGGCTTTCTATCAACATTAACTCAGGGTAAAACAAAACATATATGAATAGTACAACCGTAAGATAGGACATGAATTTCCAGATACTTGACGCCGATTATATCCGTGAGGACAGGGGGCCTGTCATCCGCCTTTTCGGAAGGGCGGAGGATGGCAAAAGTGTCTGCTGTTTTGTACCTGGTTTTGAGCCTTATTTTTATGTGAACATCACAGGTGATCCGGATTCAGCCGGAGAATTGCTGAAAGAGCGCTTCCCTTCGGCGGTCAAAAGGGTGGAGATCGTTGAGAGATTTGAACCTGTGGGATATCAGGCGTCCAGAAAACCCATGCTCAAGATCATTACATTTGAACCGGGCAATGTCCCTGAGATACGTGATGACATTGCCAGTATAGCTGCTGTAAAAGAGATATATGAGACTGATATCCTTTTCAGGAACCGTTTCCTGATCGACCGGGAACTGCACGGTATGGGCTGGGTATCGGCAGAGCCTTCTCCTGATGTAATATTCTCAGGTGAGGCAGCCAGGTACTGCGATGAGGTGTTCACAGCCTCCTCTCTGGAAGAGATCGAAAGGCTTTCCAATGCTCCTCTCAAATATCTGGCATTCGATATTGAGTGTCTTCCTCTGGGCGGCTCAATGCCGGTACCTGATACGTCTCCTGTAATAATGGTAAGTCTCTCTTTCAGTCCTGCCTATGAGGGCTATGATACAAAGGTCCTCGTTGCCAGGGAAGTCAGCGGTGTATCGGAAAACGTGGAATGCTTCGGGAACGAGGCAGCAATGCTTGAACGCTTCTTCGAGCTGTTCCGGAAGTACGACCCGGATATTGTTGCAGGCTATAATGAGATCGATTTCGACATTCCCTATATAACTGACAGGGTAAATGTGCTCAATGACTCCGGCTATAACCTGAAACCTGTTGTGGGCAGGGACGGCAGGGTGCTCAGTTACCGTAAGATAGGCAACCGTACCATGGTCTCGATACCCGGCCGTGTTGTCGTTGATGCCCTGCCTCTTATCAGAAGCCAGTACAGTCTCAAGCGCTATACCCTGAGAAATGTTGCAAAGGAATTGCTTGACAGTGAAAAGCTTGATGTCGCTCCTTCACAGATGGAGGAGTACTGGAATGACAACGGTGAAAAGATACTCCATTTCATAGATTATGCCCAGCGCGACTCGGAGCTGGCCCTGGAACTTTTCCTGAAGCTTCAGCTTCTGGACAAACATGTAGCAGTAGCCCAGGTAAGCGGCTCCCTTCTCCAGGAGGTCGTGGACGGCGGGCAGACCTCCATGGTCGAGAACCTGCTGTTGCGGGAGTATGGGAAAAGGGGCCGCGTAATCCCCCCCAAACCCCCGGATGATCTGGTAAGCTTCAGGAATCGCAGCAGTGAGGGTCTTAAAGGGGGCGAGGTGCTTGAACCCAAAAAAGGCCTGCTTGAGAACATTGTCATACTTGACTATAAATCCCTCTATCCCACCATCATGATGGCCCACAACCTCTGTTATACCACTGTGGTCGAAGGTGACAGGCCGGAAAGCGAGACCATAAGGCCGCCTTCCGGAGGGGAATTCGTGCCTGAGGAGGTATCAAAGGGAATAATGCCCTCCATCCTTGAGAATCTGCTAAGCAGAAGGGTCGCGACCAAGAAGCGCATGAAAAATGCTGCAAATGAGGATGAGTACCGTGTGCTTGATGCAACCCAGCTTGCCCTGAAGATCCTTCTGAACAGTTTCTATGGCTATTCAGGTTATACAAGGGCAAGGCTTTACAGTCTTACACTTGCCAATGCAGTAACAAGTTTTGGAAGGGATAACATCCTCAACACCCGCGCAATTGTCAACGGTACCATAAACAAGGTTATTCTGCGGGATGGCAGTGTGTATTTCACAGAAGAGATTGATGCCATCAAGGAAGATGACCGGATCGTTGCGCTGTCGGTTGTGTATGGAGATACGGACAGTGTGTTCGTGCAGTGTAGCTCAAAAGGTCCTGTCTCTCTTGAGGATGCTGAACTTGTAGGGAACAAGATAGCAGGAACAGTTTCAGCCTCACTGCCTGACCCGATGGAACTTGAGTTCGAGTCCATTGCGCGCAGGGCCCTTTTCATAGCTAAGAAGCGATATGCCATCTGGGTCTTTGAGCGTGCAGGTAATGAATGGAAGGATTCCATAAAGGTGAAAGGCATGGAGACTGTGAGGAGGGACTGGTGTGAACTGACATCCAAGACATTGAACCGGGTCCTTGAACTCGTCCTGAAGGAAGGTAATGTGGACGCTGCCGTATCACATGTCAGAAATGTCGTTGACGGTGTAAGGAACATCGATGTCAGTAAGGATAAGGATGTTATCGAGGACCTTACAATGACAAGGATGTTCTCTAAAAGCGCTGCACGTTATAAGAACAAACAGCCACATCTGACGGTTGTGGAGAAGATCGAGGAAAGGACAGGTGCTCCTCCTCCTGTGGGGGAACGCATACCCTTTATAATAGTGGCAGGTAAGGACCTCTTTGTCAACCGTGCTGAGGATCCTGAATATGTCCGGGAGCACAATATACCTATAGATGTGGATTACTACATCAAGAAGCAGGTGCTCCCTCCTGTCGAGAGGATCCTTGGAGTGTTCGGCGTGGATATTGCCAACCTCGACTATGATTCGAAGCAGAAGGGCCTGTTCGAATTTTCGGACAGGCCAAAGGAAATGCCTCCCCGAAAAAGGAAGAAAAGGGAAGACGGGTCATCTGAGAACTCACAGGCAAGCAATGCCCAGAGTTCCCTGTTCGACTTTTAGGTTTTTCAAGTCTAATTGAGATTTGCCCTCTCCCCGGATGCCATGTAGACAACACTTTCACAGATGTTGCAGGCATGGTCAGCTATCCTTTCAAGGTAGCGCAGGACGAACAGCAGGTATGAGCCATTGTTTATTATTGATCTGTCCCCGCTCATCATTTCAATAAGTTCTTTTTGTGATACATAGAAAAGCCTGTCTACCTCGTCGTCCTTTGCGGCTGTTTTCCTTGCCAGCTCCTCATCCAGTGTATCAAAGGCCACGATGGAGTGCTGCAGCATCTCCTTTCCCAGTTCAGACATTTTCAGGACATTGGAGAAGGGTTTTGTATGTTTCTCTTCAATGCATTTTGTGATCCTGGCAATGTCTACAGCAAGATCGCTCGCCCTTTCAAGATCCACTGCGATCTTCAGGCAGGAAGTTACAAGTCTCATGTCACCTGCAGTGGGGCTTTGGCGTGCTATCAGCTGGCTGATACATTTTTCTATCTTCAGGTAGTATTCATCAATTATCATGTCTTTCTGAATGACCTTTTCTGCAAGTTCCATGTCCTGTGTAATAAGGGATATCATGGAATCTGAAACCGATTGACAGGATCTTTCTCCCATTTCAGTAATATATCTTTTGAGAATCTGCAGATGCTGCAGGTATTGCTCGCGTGTCATTTTACCTCACCCAAACCTTCCGGTGATATAATCCTCAGTTGCCTTCTCCCGGGGGTTCTCAAAGATCTGCCCGGTCTTCCCAAACTCGATCAGGTCACCCAGCAGGAAGAACGCCGTATAGTCGGATATCCTGGCAGCCTGTTGCATGTTGTGAGTCACTATGACTATAGTATAGTCCTTTTTCAACTTCAGGATAAGGTCTTCTATCTTGCCTGTGGATATGGGGTCAAGTGAACTGCAGGGTTCGTCGAAGAGTATCACTTCGGGTTTCACGGCAAGTGTTCGTGCGATACATAGCCTCTGTTGCTGTCCTCCGCTTAAGTCCAGGGCTGAGATGCCCATCCTGTCTGAAACCTCTCCCCAGAGAGCCCCGGCTTTGAGGGCACCCTCAACTATTCCATCTATCTCTTTTTTCTTAATGCCGTGGATACGTGGGCCATAGGCAATATTATCATGTATTGACATAGGGAAAGGATTTGGTTTCTGGAAAACCATGCCTACTCTTTTCCTGAGGTCTACGACATCCACATCTTTTGAATAGATGTCCTCTCCGTTGATGTTAACATCACCTTCGATCCGGCAGCCTGGAATAAGGTCATTCATCCTGTTCAGGCACCTGAGGAAAGTGGACTTCCCGCAACCAGATGGGCCGATGAAGGCTGTAACGCTGTTCTTTGGAATATTGATGGATATGTCATGTAGGGCGTGGTTTTTCCCATACCAGAGGTTCAGGCCTTTGACCGCTATCTCTGTTCCGTTCGCAAAATCATCTGACATTTAATGTACCTCTGAGTTCTTAAAATCTCTTTTTGGCTAGGTGTATATGATCGTGATCATCGTTGTAGTTTCTTCCTGTAATGGTTCCTTATATAGATCGCTATAAGGTTCACACCAAGCACTATCATCAGCAGTACAAGTGCAGTCCCGTACTGGATGGGCCTTGTTTTTGCGATATTGGTGCCTGCGGTGGCAAGTACGTACAGGTGGTATGGAAGTGCTGTGAACTGTGAATATATGGAACCTGGGAGCTTTGGATAAAAATAAGCAGCTCCTGTCAGAAGGATCGGCGCGGTTTCCCCTGCGACTCTTCCTATACTTAATACTGCACCGGTAACTATTCCGGGAATCGCGGCAGGAATGACAACTTTTCTTATCGTTTCCCATTTGGTGACCCCAAGAGCAAGTGAAGCTTCTCTGTACTCTTTTGGAACCGTGAGGAGTGCTTCCTGGCTTGCCCTTATAATTACCGGAAGTATCAATAGTGCAAGTGTTAAAGAGGCAGAAAGTATGGAATCGCCGAAACCAAAGTATTTTACGAAAACTGCAAGACCAAACAATCCGAACACAACGGACGGTGTGCCTGCAAGATTGCTGATCGCCATTTCGGTTAACCAGGTTGTTTTTCCCGGGTGTGCGTATTCTGTCAGGTAGATGGCAGCAAGAATGCCAAGCGGCAGAGCAACAATCATTGAGCATGTTATCAAATATAGTGTCCCGACAATTGCCGGGTGAATGCCTCCCTCTGTCATTCCTTTTCTTGGCGCACTGGTTATGAATTCAAGGCTTATGACACCGTATCCGTTCGATATTATGTCATACAGGATGATCAGGACGAAAGCAACAACCAGCCCCATTGCGATTTTCAATAGTGAAAAGGCTATTTTCTCATTAAGTTTTGCATTGGAAAACATGGTTATCACAGGCTGAACCTGTATCTCCTTTTTATGTAGCTGGCTACTATATTGAGTATTAACGTTGTTATGAAAAGTACAGAACCGACTGCAAAAAGTGCATGGAAGTGATCGCTCTGCTGGGGGACCTCTCCCATTTCAAGCGCAATAGTGGCTGTCATGGTTCTTACGGATTCAAATAGACCCGAAGGAAATCCGGGAATTATCGCTGAATTTCCAGTGACCATCATGACGGTCATGGTCTCGCCAATGGCCCTGCCGATACCCAGCATAACGGCCGCAGATATGCCTGAAAGGGCCGCGGGGACCGTTACTTTATATATGGTCTGCCATTTTGTGGAACCAAGTGCAAGCGAACCTTCTTTTATGCTCCTTGGTACTGAGCTTATAGCATCTTCTGATATTGATATGATCGTGGGCAATGCCATTATACCAAGCATTATCGAACCTGTAAGTGCTGTCTGCCCCGTGGGTAATTGCAGGGTGTCCTGGATCATTGGCACAACTATTACAAGGCCAAAAAACCCATAGACCACCGATGGAATGCCTGCAAGTAATTCTGTGAAAGGCTTCAGGAAATTTGCCACTCTGGGATTGGCGATCTCAGATATGTAAATGGCCGCTGCAATTCCAAGGGGTACTGAAAATAATATTGATCCGACAGTTACTATGAGCGATCCAAAAAGCAGTGGTAAAAGCCCAAACTGGGGATTGGTGGAAGTTGGTAACCATCTCCTATCGGTCAAAAAATCACTGACCGGATAATTTTCAAAGAGCAGTGCTCCTTCCTTGAATAAAAATAGACAAAGGAGTAAAAGGGCAACCACTGCCACTGCCCCTGATGCGAAAAGCAGTGATTCAATACCCTTTTCTTTTAGATATCTGTTCGACATCTATTTCCTCTAAAGCATAATGCTTATTTTATGGGGAAATATCCGGATTCTGTCACTATTTCCTGTCCGGCGTCACTTAACACAAAGTCCATGTATACTTTTGTAAGGCCTGTTGGTTCTCCGTTAGTGTAGTAGTAAAGCTGTCGTGCAAGCGGGTAGTCTCCGCTTTTTATGTTCTCTGGTGTAGCTTCCACAAGACCGTTTCCGGCATCAAGTGCAACCGCTTTTACATTTTCATCCAGATATGCGTAACCGATGTACCCGATAGCCCTTTCGTTCCCTACTACTCCTTCCTTCACAAGACCGTTATCGGACAGTGAAAGTGCGTTTTCTGTGAATTCTTCTTCACCAAGCACTTCTTCCTTGAAATATTCATATGTTCCAGAAGCGCTGTCACGACCAATAACGGTGATCTCAATGTCCTCCCCTCCTACATCTGCCCAGCTGGTTATGCTTCCGTTGAAGATGCCTCTGAGCTGATCAAAAGTGAGTTCTGATACTGTGTTCTTCGGGTGTACCACAACGGCTATTCCGTCCCATGCAATCGCATGTTCCAGTGGCTCTACACCATTATTATTTGCCTCTTCTATCTCTGAGTCTTTGATCTGCCTTGAAGCCTGTGCAATATCAGTGGTGCTGTCGATCATTGCAGCAATTCCTACTCCGGATCCTCCACCTTTTACTGATATCACTGTGTCAGGATATTGGATCATAAACTCTTCAGCTGCAAGTGTGGAATATGGCAGCACGGTAGTTGATCCGGTTATGCCGATCTCGCCTGAAACCGTCTCTTCACCAGTGGCGTCTTCAGTAGTGCCGGAATCTTCAGTGTCTTCTCCCTGATCTACACAACCGACACCTGCAAATGCAGACATCAGAATAAGCAGTACAATAGAACATATTGCGATGTTTCTTAAAAAATGCTTCTTCATGATCTTTCTTCTCCCATTGGATCTATACAATACGACTATGTTCAATGGTTCAGTGAATCATCATGAATAGACTAAATAAAAATTATGTATTTATTATATATAACAGCACAATGTACTCAATAGACATTAGATTTTATATATCTCCTATTGAGGATATATAGTTCTATTGGTATGTATGTCCCTGCAATTATTATGGCAGTTCCTGAATATCCTGCTATCATAAAATGCATATACTCTGAAAAAGATAACTGATTCCATGCCTGATATCCTTATTAAGAATACGAAGGTCTTCGTGAACAATTACCTCCAGCCGGCTGAGGTGCTGATCGAGGACGGGAAGATAACAGAGATCGCAAGACAGATAGATGTGCAAAGGCTGAATGAGGTCATAGATGCCAAAGGTGGCCTTACCCTGCCCGCGGCTATTGATGTGCACGTTCATTTCAGGGAACCCGGCATGACAGAAAAAGAGGACTGGTATACGGGTTCATGTTCCGCGGCAGCCGGTGGTGTCACAACCGTTATCGAGCATCCTAATACCATTCCTCCCACTATAGACAGGAAGTCCTTCAAGGAAAAACTCAAACTTGCAAACAGGAAATCGATAATAGACTTCGGGATATACGGAGGTGTTACCGGGAATATCGAAAAGCTTCCTGAGCTCTGGGAACTCGGGGTGACCGCCTTTGGTGAGATCTTCATGGCCGAATCCACCGGTGCGCTCAACATAAGTGAAGAGACCTTTGATAAGGCACTGTCGGTCATTGCAAACCTTGGGGCAATGGCCTGCATCCATGCTGAGGATGAGAAGATACGGCTGGAATGTGAGTCATTCCTGAAGAACGATCATTCTCCACAGTCCCATTCCAGGGCAAGGCCAAACATGTGTGAGGCAGTTGCAGTTAAGAAGGCCATTGAGCTGGCAAAGAAGAACGGGGCGCAGGCACATTTCTGCCATATCAGTGCCTTCGAATCAGTGGGTCTTTTGCGCAAGGAGCGCTATCTGGAGCAAAGTTCAGGTTATCCGGTAAGGTTCACCAGTGAAGTGACCCCACATCATCTTTTCCTTTCTACCAGAGACTGGGACCGTCTGGGCTCTTTCGGAAAGATGAATCCTCCTCTCAGGGACCGACGCAACCCAAAAATGCTTCTGAACGCCCTGAACGACGGGACAATAAATATAGTGGCAACAGATCATGCTCCGCACACCGAGGCAGAAAAGGATGTCGGCATAAAGTCAGCTCCCCCGGGAGTTCCAGGTGTGGAAACTTTGCTTCCTTTGATGCTTGTTGCGGTGAAAAGGAATCTGTTACCACTGGGCAGGATGATCGATGTGACAAGCAGGGGTCCTGCAGGGATATTTGGACTTACAAGGTACTCTAAGGGTGTTTTTGCCGAAGGTTTCGACGCAGACGTGGTAGTTGTGGACCCTTCCAGGACAAGTGTGATCAAAGGCGACCTTCTGCACAGTAAGGCTGGCTGGACGCCATATGAAGGCATGGATGGCATCTTCCCCGAATACACCATCTCCCGGGGTGAAGTTGTATGGGATGGAGAGATACTTGCATCAAGGGGCCGTGGCAGGTTCCTGCCCGGGAAAGGATTCTCCCGGGATGAGGAGGATTAGTCATGTGCATAAAAATTTATGTATGTACATAAAACCATAACATTTTAAATATATAAAGCACTATTCATGTTCATGGTGGTGTGATGAAAACAAAATTCCCCATTCATACTACATTAAGTGCAGATGCGATCAAGGTCCTTGAAAGGTATGAAAAGGAACTTGGTGCGAAAAATGTCGTGCTGGAAAAAGCACTTCTTAACCTCGATACCACACGTTTCAAAGCAAAACTTGATACCCAGAACATCGACAAACTCATAAAGCGCATAAATACTGGTATACCCGGGCTGGATGATTTCCTCGAAGGAGGTTTCCCGAAGGGTTTTGCGGTAATAGTGACCGGCCCTCCGGGCACAGGAAAAACGACCTTTTCCATGCAATATCTTATGGAAGGTGTGAAAAACGACGAAAGATGCATTTTTTTCTCATTCGAGGAAAGGGCGCAACAGCTGGTGCAGCATTTCACCCGTTTCGGATGGGATGTAGGCAAATACATTGACGACGGTTATCTGGAGATATTCGGCATTTCGATGCTGACATCCGAAGAGATGATAGAGATCATTGATTCACATAAGCCTGAACGCATTGTTTTCGATTCCCTGAATGTTTTCACGGCCCCCGGGGATTTCAGGACTTCCACCGCATGGAGGGGCCTTCACAGGTTGCTCAAGAAAAACATGATCACGTCCCTGCTGGTTACCGAGAAGAATCATGGTATCGAGCAGAAACAATTCGATGATTTTGATTTTCTTGGTGACGGGGTGATATTCCTTGACTTTATCCAGACCAATGATATAGACACTACACCAATGCCTGTAATGGCTGTCCAGAAAATGAGGGCGACCCGGGTGGACCATACGCCACAGCCATTCAGGTTCACAAATACCGGAATTGCCAAGTACCGGGCACTTAACTTGCCATCCCAGGTCCTGCAGCAAAGGATCGAGAAGAGAAGGGCAGAACGGTTGGGTGTATCAGGTGAAGTATGAGATAAGGCTTGCGAGGAGTGCGGTAATATATATGGCCTTAAAATTGCCTGCTCCTCCTATACTTATGTAGGCGCTGCCGCTGTTCTCTTTATTGAAGGCAATGGTAGTTGCTATTGTTCCCAGTATGATGCCTCCGATTCCTGCGATGAAGGTCACAGATCCGGCATACTGGGGTGTTGTCAGCAGTGAGAATGGGATTGCTGTCATGCCGATGTACTGGGGGACCACGATCCCGACACCGTTCACCATCTCCGATAAGAGCGTTACTGCAATTATCACTATAAGCATTACCTGAAGGGCAGTGATGTTGGACATGGTCAGGAAAAGATAGATGATCGCTATCAAAGGGACTATACACCCCCCCAGGTTCAAGGTAATGGTGGTGTCGAACACCCTTTCCTTGCCCGTGTTGAGTTCCCTGATGATCGGCACTGCATATATGTCCTCTATGAGCGGTGCAAATCTTTGAAGCTGCTCTGTCTTTTTAGACCTGGTCTTAAGGACCGGTATCTCTACGAACGATCCTGCAAGCATAAAGGTAAGTATTGCCAGCAGGGGATATGCAGGTATGGTGCCGATGGACAGGCTCCCTTTGTAGCAGAGGGCTGCTATTGGTAACAGTATAAGGATAAAGGCTGCATACATCCTTATTTCAGATATGTTGATGTATCCTCTCATTTGTCCACCGGTTATATATTTACTTCAAAGCATTTAAATATTTTTACTAAAATATAATACGGGGGATCAGTAATGATCCAACTGCGACCTCAGGAGATCCTGTCTTTTCTTCTCCAGGAAGCTGTACACGGTTCCGTGTGGAGCACCATCTATAAGCATTTCTATAGCTGTTCTTGCTATCTGGTTCTGCTCTGGATTTCCTATTATGCTGACAGTCTTCCCGTAAACCGATATCCTGGCCCCGATGAGCCTTTCGGTGATCTCTCGGGTCTTTCCGCCTTTGCCAATTATACGACCTTTTAAACGAATAAGGTCCTTTTGTGTATTTGCTGTCTTGGAAAGGTCTATCACTTCAAGCATAATAAGGTCGTCATCGAGCATGCACATAGTCTTATCCGGATTGAAACCTCTCGCGATCGCGTTCACAACTTCTGCTGCCCGCATGGCTCCTACCGGGTCATCTCCGGGAATTATCTCCACCTCTCCGCTCTCACTGTCAACATCAAGTTCTGCACTTGATTTTCTCTCTATTAATTGTTTAACGCTTCCCTTTGGGCCGATAATGGCGCCTATTCTGTCTTTGGGAACTTTTACATGTGTCATACTGGACCTGCCATTTCATTAATTACGATAATCTATTGGTTCTTTTGTTTTATTTCCTTCATGGTCGAATAGAGCTCTTCAGCTTGCATTTCTATCCCATAGCGCCTGAAGAAGCGTAATATGTTCTCTATGTCGCGCATCAGGAATTCTCCTGCCTTTGGATGTTCCAGTGTAACAGACTGGCCCATATCTATGATAATGGGTTCCATTGTACGTGGGTCCACTATTATATTATATTCGCTCAGATCCCCGTGAACAAGGTTTGCCTTTGTGTAAAGCAGTTCCACATATCTGATAATGGTCTCAAAAAGAAGCTTTGCATTTTCCTTATCAATGGGCACATCTTTTAACAGTGGATATGGTCTCTCGTCCTCTCCCAGAAACTCCATGACGAGTATGTTGCGTTCTGCATAGATCGGTTCAGGAACGCGCACGCCTGCCCCCTTTGCACGTATGAGGTTGCGGTGCTCCTTTTTTGTCCAGGCGAAGATGATATCTTTTTTTGCACGCCTGACGTTACGGAATCTTGGGTCCCCAAGGATGTATTCTTCCATTGAGTTGAAGGTGCTTGATGATATTCTGTATATCTTTATCGCGATGTCCTTATCTTTTCCCTCTCCTATGAACACGTTTGCTTCCTTTCCTGTGCTGATGGAGCCTCCAATGGCGTTAATTATCCCTTTGTTGGATATGGTGTAAAGGGTTTTCAGGGTAGGGTCGTCAAATACGTTCTCTTTTACTTTGAGGGTATCAGCATCTTTGCGCCGCATGCGCATTCTATCAACCTTGCTGTCGATGCGCTGCACCCTTTTTGCAAGTTCTTTTTTCATGTCGGTTTAACTTTTGAGGTATCCCTTGCGCTCAAGCCAGCTGACCTGTGGCCGTGTGTATTTCCAGATGACATCTGCTTTTTCATCCTGGAAATCCCATGGAACTGCGATCACTATGTCGCCTTCACGTATCCATGTTCTCTTTTTCATTGAGCCGGGGATCCGCCCCATTCGTACAATGCCATCCATACATCTGAGCCGTACCCGGTTTGCTCCGAGCATGCTCTCAACTGTTGCAAGTACTTCTTTGTTCTCCTTGCGTGGGGTTCTGACTCTGGTGACAGCGGCCGTGTCCGCATCATGAGCATGGTTCTTCTTCTGCAGTTATGATCCCTCTTTTAAATTCGATATCTTCCCGGATTTTAGTATTGCTATGTCACATATGTTGTTAAATGTTGTGTACACGTTACTGTTTTTTGTTCGTTTCTATTTCATGGTTAATGAATCAATTAAATATGTAATATTTATATATTGGAGTAACTCTCCGGAAGTCTCTATGGAGGTGGCTTATGTTCGTGTTTTCTGAATTGTAGATCGCTGGATATTGCAGAATTCGGTGCATGCCACAAGTCTTATATCGGATTAAAAGTAATAGTTAAAATCCGAGTGGGAATCTGAGTATTGCCGCTTACATTCTCCAAAAGTTGCTGCTCATCGCCTTGATCCTCCGGGATACAAAGGTATATATGCGATCGCAGCCTTGG
>JAFGCK010000092.1 GCA_016932675.1 Methanosarcinaceae archaeon
CCAATTTCGGAAAGCCTGTCAAATGCTTCTTCCTTGGTGATGTATTTCTCGGTACGTGTGCCATCAGAAGCCTCTATTTTGATAGTGATCTCGTTCTTGACATAACCACGGTCAAGCGATTCCCTGACAACTTCTCCATACTGCTCTGCAATAAGCTTCAGGCAGTCGAATATCTCATTGTTGCGCACCGCATCTTTACCGTCAAGCAGTATCCGGCTCAGATCCTGTGATTTGACCGACTGTCTTACGTATTTCCTGATCTCGTTCATCAGGGCAATGATACTCTCCATCTTCACGGACCTCAAAAGGGTATCGTCAGCGCTTATATCTGTCTCGCCGTAGTATATCTGGCAGTTGTCAGCATCACAGCTGATCTTGAACATCTGGTCCTTTTTCCTGCTCTCAAAACTTGCATCAATATGGCTGTTGCCATCATAGTTTACAGAAGTGAGGATGAATTCAGACACATCCAGCATCTTCACCTTGTTCTCCTTGTGGAGGATGCCTGCCTTTGCCCATGTAGGGATGAAAAGGTCCCCGTATACATCCTTAACGGTCAGCACATCATGCATATAAGTAAGCTCAGAGGAATAATCCATTCCCAGGAAAGACGATTTCATGGTGCCTCTGAGCACACCTTCCTTCATGGATACGTAATACTTGTTCGCTACTCCGTATATGCCTGATCTGAAGAGAGGGTTGAGTGTTACAAGGATATCGTTCTCGATCCTGTAGAGCTCGCTTTCAGATTCCTTTTTTATCTGGTCGAGCTTCAGGTTCAGGTCCTTAAGCCCCCTTGTGGAACTTTCCACACATGCGTCCATGACAGCGTTACGACATTCAAGTATTTCCTTGTCCTTTGCGCCACTGGAAAGCTCATCCACGTATTTCTGGATCTCCTTGCTGAATTTGTCCAGTTCGATTATCCTGGATTCAAGCGATGCAACCTCCTCTGACTCATCCTCATTCAGCTCGATCGCAGAATTCTCCATGGGAATTACCTTTTTTGCGATCTCTATGAACTCATTAAGGTCTTGAATAAAATCTCTCTGCAAAGGTAAGTCCGTTGAGTCCTGATACGTGTACTTCATCCAAATCCCCTTTAAATATATAATGGTATATTCCTTTCTTCCTTTTTATATAAATTTCGATGCAAGATCATCAAAGGTCGAGCCGATCATTTTGGTCTGTATATTATATCACCGATCTGACGGTTTCGAGTATCAGGTTCATGTATTTCGCAGCACCGTTCTTGAGGTCCATAGGGTGCAGCTCGCCGGACCTGAACACAGCCTCGACACCTGCATATCCTTTGCAGCTCAGGTCTCCACCGAACCTGTCGGGCCTCTCAAAGACCACTTCCCCATAGCGGGGGCAGATGTGGTACCTGAACAGTTCGAGCACCGGGTTGTTCTCGGTTTCCCCTGCCGGGCAGAAAGCCTTTTTCATCTTCTTTTTCAATTCAGTTTCGGAATCATCAACAGAAATGAAATTCTCATTGGATGATGACATCTTGTTCCCATCAAGTCCAAGGAGTATGGGTGTGTGGATGCATAGTGGCGCCTTGAAGCCTATCGATGGCAGCCCTTCCCTTGCGAGCATATGGATCTTCCTCTGGTCGATCCCCCCGACCGCAACATCCACTTCCAGCAGTGCAATATCTATTGCCTGCATGATGGGGTAGACCATCTGCGAAACCTTTGGGTCTTCCATCTGGCGTCCTACCTCGTCCATGCTCCTTCTTGCCCTGTTAAGGGAAGTAAGCTGTGTGAGCTTGAGCACATTGAGCATGTATCCGGAACTGAGCTGGTAATCCGAGCCGTAAACGAAGTTTGTCTTTTCGGCATCCAGGCCAAGTGCGATAAAACATCGCTTATTATAGTCAGCAGTCTCACGGACCTCTTCAAGTGTCCCCTTCTGGTTCAGGTATGCATGGACATCTGCCAGCAATACGGTGATCTCAAAGCCTGCTTTCTGGAGATCAAGGAGTTTATTCACCGTCAGGACATGCCCCATGTGGATCTTACCGCTGGGCTCGTATCCCACATAGGCTTTAGGATGTTCCTTTGTTTCCAGAAGGTTTTTGAGTTGCTCTTCTGTTACTATTTCCTGCACGTTTCTTTTTATAAGCTCAAGTCTGTCCATGAGTTCACCATTTGTAAATCGTGCTCTATATAAACGCATATCCCTTTAAATGCTTTTTCTTATATGGTTTCCTGTTTCTCAGGACATGTCAGATCTTCAATGAGCCGTGTTCCTTCGGGTGAGCTGAACTGCGGGATGTCCCAGTTCTGAACAACCTTTCTCCTGGTGGACAGTGTCTTTTCTTTTAGTTGCGGGTTAAAGCCTTCGATCTCGTACTCCTCTTTCAGGACCATCATTCCACGCCTCTGCCATGCAGGTACCCTGGCTATATTGGTACCCCTGCTGAAAAGGAGTTCATGCAGGTCGCTCGTACCTTTCTTCCTGAGGAATGTCGCAGCTTCTTCTTCTTTCATTCCCCCGGAAAGCAAGGTGTAGTATGCATGGGAATTCACGCAGTTACGCCAGGCCTCTGCCTGCCTCCAGATAAGGTAATCAGCAACTATCTGCCTGTGAACAGGTATTATCCTCGAGTCAAAGGAAAGGGGCTCTTCGGGTTCCAGCAGCATCGTCAGTGCACTGCTGATAAAGGAAGGCACAACAGAGTCGATCTTCTCGATCCTTCCTTCAAAGGCCAGCTCCTGGAAAAAAAAGCTTATCTCATCGGAAAAAATGTAGGCGAACACAGGACTTAACCCGCTGTCCCTGAACAACAGCTCGACAGCATCCGCCATCGCAGATGCGAACCTTATGTCATAGGGCTTCTCCAGTTCCATGCGAAACAGCGCACTTTTGAAATTGCGGCCGTCAAGGCGCACGATGACAGGCGGCACACAACGCAGATCAGAATAGATCTCTCGCCCTTTCATAGACCGGTCAGTCTTCAGATTCTTTCTTTGGCTGTTTCCTGAATTTGTTGACAATATTTCTTATCAGGACTATATCGCCTGTGGTGATGACCCATCTGTAGGGGATTACAACTCCCTTTGAGGTTACATCAAAGAGGTCCCGGTTAATTGAAGATACGGCGATGCCCTTTACTGTTCTTTCGTCAACGTCCAAGACAAGGTCAGCAACTTTCCCTACGTAAGTTCCGGTTTCAGTATAAATGTTCAAACCAAAAAGTGAAGTTATGTCTACTCGCATGATATCCCTTCTTACTTATATATTACTTATATATCAATATTTGTATGTAAGTACAGTGCCCGATATTCTCTGTTAAGCGATACCGCTGGTCCTTCCTGTGTCATATCCCTGATATCCCCATACGCACTGCATCTGCTGATCTGTGAAGTGCTTTCATCTGCTCTTCCGTAAGTTCAAGTTCTATTATTTCTTCAGCTCCCCCTTTTCCAAGTTTTACGGGAACTCCCAGGCATAAATCCTCCAGGCCATATTCCCCGTTCAGTTGAACGGAGGCAGGCACTATTATCTTGCTGTCCTTCAATATGGCCTCCACCATTTTTACTATTGCTGCAGAGGGGGCATAGAATGCACTTCCTGTCTTCAGATGTCCGACTATCTCCGCACCTGCATTGACGGTCCTGCTGATCATCCTGTCGATGGTATCCTTTTCAAGGAGGTCGCCCAGCGGTATTCCTGATACCGTCGTATATTCCGGGAGCGGCACCATATGATCCCCGTGCACGCCCAGCACCATTGCACTGATGTCTCTGACAGAGCAGTTGATCTCTTTTGCAATAAAGGATGCGAACCTGCTGGAATCCAGCAGTCCGCTCATCCCGAAAACCCTTCCCTTCCCAAGTTGCGTGTACCTGATGGCGGCATATGTCATAATATCCAGGGGATTTGTAACTATCATAATGATGGCTTCGGGTGAATATCTCATTATGTTGCTGCAGACATCCCGTATGATCTTGATATTGGGTCCAAGCAGGTCATTCCTGTCCATTCCAGGTTTTCGGGCAAGACCTGCAGTAACGACTACGATATCCGAGCCGGCGATGTCTGCGTAATCGTTCGAACCTATGATGTCCACATCATAGCCCAGCATAGGTGCTGCCTGGGAAATATCCAGTGCCTTCCCCTGCGGCAATCCTTTCACGATATCCAGCATCACCACGTCGGCAATATCGAGTTCTGCAAGACGCTGCGCGGTTGATGCTCCCACATTACCTGCACCGATAACTGAAACCTTTATTTTTTCCCACTCCTGTACAATTCTCTGAATATTGGCCCCTCTTTTCATGCAGGGTGCGATATAATACTTATTACATTTTATCCCACTTGTACATTTCCGGACAAACACCAGAGTTTATTATATATCAGACCCAAACTATGCCTTACAGAAAAGTGAAAATAAATGCTTACCAGTACATATATCCATATCCCGCGGATCG
>JAFGCK010000093.1 GCA_016932675.1 Methanosarcinaceae archaeon
CTTGCAGCGCAGATCGGAGATAGTTTTGCAACGTATGGCCAGTTCACACGATTCAAACATACGGTCGTATTTGGTGGCGTTGGCCAGGCTCCTCAGGTAAAAGCTCTCTTAAGGGGTGTGGACATCCTTGTGGCGACCCCGGGCAGGTTGCTGGACCTTATGGATCAGGGACATGTAAGTATGTCAGGTGTGGAGTATTTTGTCCTTGATGAGGCTGACAGGATGCTTGACATGGGTTTTATCAACGATGTGTACAAGGTCGTTGATCTACTGCCTAAAAAGCGTCACTCACTTTTCTATTCAGCAACAATGTCCCCGGAGATATCCGTGCTTGCCAGGAAATTGCTTACTGATCCTGTTACAGTAGAGGTGACCCCTCAGGCAACAACAGTGGAGCGCATAGACCAGTTCGTCTTTTTTGTTGATTCAGAAGATAAGAACGAATTGCTTTTGCATCTCCTAAAAGGTAAGCATCTGGAGTGTGTTCTTGTGTTCACGCGTACAAAGCACCGTGCAAACAAGGTTGCTCAGATGCTAAACAAGAATATGATCCCTGCTGATGCCATTCATGGTAACAAGTCCCAGACCCATCGTACAAAGACACTTCGGGATTTCAGGTCAGGGAAACTTCGTGTCCTGGTTGCAACAGATATCGCGGCCCGTGGAATTGATATTCCTGATATATCCCACGTCATAAACTATGACCTGCCAAATATCTCTGAAAGTTATGTACATCGCATAGGTCGTACTGCAAGAGCAGGAGCTGATGGAACAGCATTCTCTTTCTGTGCTGCAGATGAACGTGATTTCCTTCGTGGTATAGAGAAGCTTATCAGAATGGACATTGGGATCGCTGAACATAGTTATCATTCAGAAAAGGCAAGAAAAGCTACAGGTGATGCAGCGAAGCCATCTCCAAGGCAGCAGCGAGGGCAAAAAGGTCCAATAGCAAGCTCAAAACCAGGGGTAACGGGCAGAAGCAAAAAGGCTGAAGGTAAAAGTAATAAAAACAAGCCTATGCAATCGGGTGCAAGAAAAAGCCAGGGCAGGACAAATAAGTTTCCTGAAGCTCTTCATCGGTAATATAGACTTCACTCACACCTGATTTTCTTATTTTAACAAGACGCCTCCACTTTTCAGGGGAATGTTCTGCTATGATATCGATCCTTGCAAGGATACGAGCTGTTAACTTAACTGGTAAACCGGAAATGTTTTGTAGCACATAATCAGAACCTAAGGGAGGAATATTTAATGACAGGTAAACTGGATGGACAGGAGAGTACTGGTTCCGATATCAAAAAACTCAAGATCCTTCTGCCTTACTGGATAAACCACAATAATCAACATATCCTGGACAATGAGAAGTGGCTTGGAAAAGCGGAAAAACTGGGGCTATCAGAGGTGGCCGGTGAGTTAAGAAAGGCTGTTGAAATTGCGAAAAATGCCAACAGGCATCTTGAACTTGCGGTCAGGGAACTGGAAAAGGAAAGGAGGACTGATGAAGAAATACCCTCGCAATCACATGAAGTACCAATAGCAAAAGACTGGAAGCCCGGCAGTTTTGAGTTCAGTCAGATAGGAATTATCCGGACCCCTTATACCGACAACGCCCCTTACCAGCCTGTAGAGGAAGAAGAGGGTGATTTTCGTATAATTGTTGATCCTGCGTATGCTGATGGTCTTAAAAAGCTGGAAGGTTTTCGTTACATCTATGTCCTCTCCTATATAGACCGGGTAAAGAAAGGATCATCGGTAATTGTAAATCCCCCGTGGACCGGTGATTTGGAGGTAGGGACATTTGCAAGCAGATCACCTGTCCGTCCAAACCCTATCGGGCTGAGCATTGTAGGTGTCAGGAAAATTGTAAATAATGAAATCTTCACATCAGGACTGGATGTATTTGACAACACACCCCTGCTCGATATAAAACCATATATCAAAGATCTGGATACCAAGGCTGATGCGAACTATGGCTGGATTGAAGAGATCGATGACTTTGATCACCTTTCCCTGCATATTAAGGGCATACCCCACGATTATTGAAGAGAAGTTATGCAGATAATTCTGATCAATCCCAAAAACATACGGGGAGCTAGTAATCGTTCTTTCGTATTCGACAAATTACTTATAACATCGGTTCCTGTTAGCAGACCAGAACGAAGTGAGGGCAAGACAAAGAAGTTGCCGCAGAGTTCGGGGGCAAAATCTATCTTTATCGCTATATAGCTTTTTCTAATCGTTATCATATCGTTTTAATGAGCACAACAAATGCAAGAATCACAATAAATACAGAAAGTCCAACTTCTAACCAGATGGGCTTTGTCTTTAGGGACATTAAACTACCTATCCATGCTCCTGCCATCGAGCCTATTAGAACATAGAATGCTGGCAACCAGATTATATCTCCTCTATGCCAGTATATTGGTATAGCACCAAATGCAGTAAAAATTGACACAGTTAATGAAGTGGCAATTGCTTTATGAGTATCAAGACCAAGACTTTTTAACAGGGCTGGAAAGATTTGACCACCACTGCCACCCCTTAAACCTGTTATAAAACTCACAAAAAAAGAAGAACCAAAGATATTTTTCTTAGTAGGTTTAATTTTTTGAGTAAGTTTTGGCACAATCTTACCTGAATGAATGCCAAATGCTACTATAAAACAAAGCGTAACAAAGATAATGGCTAAGATTAGTGTCGGAATAAACCCTACAGAATATGCTCCAATTACTTCTCCTAAAACACCTCCAATAATGGCATAGATAACTATCTCTTTTGCAATGTTTCTTCTTTGGGTTAAAGCACCTACAAACGATGCAAAAGGAATAACAAGGAAATTTATTCCAAAAGCACTTAGCAAAGGCAATCCGGCGGCATAAAGCAATGGTATCCTTATAGAGCCTCCGCCTATTCCAAACATACCACTCATGAATCCAGCAAAAAGACCGATCAATAGGTATATTATCATTTGTGTTATCGGTTCCATTTTAATTTCTCTTTAAATGTCTCTCTTTAACAGGACTTACGCGTTTGACCTCAAATAATTATTGTAACTATTCAGCCTAACTCATTTCCTATATACTGATTTCTCCATCTTTGATCAATTATGCAATAATGGAATAAGTGAATCCCCGTTGATTATTTCACTGATCGAGTCGATAACAGACAGAGAATTCTTGCTAACCACGGACATGTATCCTCTGATCCGGCAGAAATTCCTGGCACCCTGTTCACTGCGGAAGGTACCTGATATCTTCTGCTGTACTTTCATCATTCTGGTATCTCTTTCAGACTGATTGTTATCAAACGGAACGTCTGGGTCATACATAAACCGCAGGATATCGTCCTTGAACCCGATAAATCGATTCAGCAAATTCTTTGCTGCGGTTTGCTTCTTACGTCCTCTTTTTTTAGACTGTACATTGGATTCCGGATCAAGAGGGTTTTCTTTCATTCCAAAATAAGTGATGTGATCATAATCCTCACTGAACCTTTGAATTAGCTCAGTATCTAAAAAATCATTGTCTGCATGATGTTTGATGCACACTAACAGATCTGCCATCAGCTTTGGCCACTGTTGATCACCATTTTCGAAAACTCCGGTTAACTCTCTCAGTAGATGTGCATTACACAATAAATGCTGGCAATCATATTTGTGGTACGGCTTCCAGAAATCATGTGTTGCAACACCAGTATAACCTGGCAGAATACCCATGGCATCCATTGCTTCGGATTCTCTTTTTTTATGTGGGAAATAATATGTGAGGTTTTTAGTACCTGCTATATGAAGCCAATTACGGGATGCGTTTATTTTCATTCCGGTTTCATCGAGGTTGATAGCAGGAAATTGCTTCAGGAGATGTTTCACTTCACTTTCAAATGCTTCAAGTTTCGCAAAGCAACTGCGCTCCGTGTTCACTATTGTAGCAGGACTTATCCTGCATCCTAAAATATCAGAAAACAAAATGACAACACGCTGATAAGGAAGTAATTGGTTTATGTGCAAATAAACTGCAAAGGACTTTACCCGGTGACCGTATTGAGTTGGCTGAGTTATACCATCCGGGAAAACAGCTTTGTTTACATGGGAACATTTAGGACATGATTTTATCTCGCAAAGATGTTCAGTTCACTTGATGGTTATCGGTGGAATGTCAAAGACCGGTCTTCTTTCATAATCGGAAGGAACAGAAGCTAACGATCTCCAGCAATTGATGCATTTGTCTACATGATGAACAATAACTTCATCTGGGTCATTCAAGCTGCGCAATTCTGAGAGCTTGTTGTTCGATGATCTCAAGTAATCGGGTTACAAGTTCTACTACTGCTTCAGGACCAGCTTCATAAACTGCAAGTATTTCGGCTCTGTAGAAATCCTCATTTTGATAAGAAGTATAACCTTGACATACCTGTCAAGATTATGCACTAACAGTTTGAATTTAACTTCTTTTAGTTGATTCCAATACCCTTTTGCCCTTATTTCTTCACCATATTTTCTTTTCAGTACAGATAACATCGTTTCAACCAGGTTTCTGTCATGATACAATTCTCTGTCAAATTCCCATACCATTTTCCTGCGGTACGGTCCTTTGATCCTCTTCCTTTTTCTATGTCGCAAAGGAATCATAGCTATCGCATCTAGTTGTTCTCTTGCCAGCGAATGTATATCTTCTGAATCGTAACCTTTATCCATTACATAGCACTTTGACCTGCGGGTTTTATGGCATTGTTTCAACAAAGCTATTGCATGTTTTGCATCATGTACTGGTTTACCTGATATCTTGAAACCAGTAACAATGAACTTTGCAGTATCAACAGAGATGCTTGTTTTCAGGAAAGATCTTCGTTTCTTTCCTGTTCTCAAGGAATAATAATAGCTACAGTGACCACTGGTAAATCCACTTGAATCAACAGCAGTGATCTCTTTTTGTTCTCCACATGAATAAAACAGCTTCAATGTTTGATGCAATAATCTACTGAAATAGATAGATTTTAGTCTTCGAATGAATTTGTGAAGTGTAGTAAAACGTGGAACCTCTTTGAGTCCAATTCTCTCTTTGACTTTATCCATCAATTCTACAATTTCAACTATATCCCGATAGTCTTCATTAATGTATTCTTTCAACAAAACCAATATCAATAGCTGGTGTAGTGTGTATTTTCTTTTCGAATATTTGCAATTGTATATCTGAAGGTGTGAGTTTCCTGATACAGCTAGCGCTGTATCAACAAACTTTAAGTACTTATTAGACAAGCCGTTAAATCATAGATTTAACGGGAGTTCCAGACCTACGATTTGGAACAAACACAATAATCCCCTTTGTGTTTTCGGTAGCAGATAATGCTAAGGGGATTTATCCTTTTTAAATTATTATGTTAGAATAAAATAAGAAGTAGGTTTTCTACAGAGCCAGCAAAGCATTGTTGAAATCAACCGGTCAAAATTAGCAAAGTAATGAGTCCTTCTATTTGAATTTACCTGCTCATTGTTGAAGAGAACAGATTTTCCACAAGGTACTTATTCTTCAAACTCATGCTTCATATTAGGTGGTGAAACCACCTTTTCTACAGAGTGAGGTTATAAGAATGAAACAAGAATTTATAGAAAAGTACTATATGGACAAAGAAGTGACTATTGACATTGGGGAAAAAGATCTCTATAAGGGAATAGCTGCTGAATGTGCTGATGGTATACTTAGCCTGAAGTGGACTAAAAAGGGTGACGAATACACGCATATAGATATCGCTGAAATAAAAGCCATCTGGAAAACAAAAAAATAATGATTTTATTTTTGTGAAAGAATATCAACATGGATTTTTGTGAAAATTAGTATTTCCAGTTCTTCATTCTCGCAGAACCCAGTTCAAGATCCTGCTTGAACTTTTTTTCAGTATCGCATAAAACCTGCAATAGCTAACAGTCCCTTGAAAACTACGTTAAGTCTTTCATGTCTGGTTTATAGTTCTGGCTTTGTAAAAAACCTGTTTAAATCGACATCTTATGCCCAAAAAGCTAAAAAACGACGACTGCCGACTACAATGACACTACTTTGTGCCTAAAATAATGGGAACTCAGGTTTGTAAAATTAATGACTCGGAATATCAAAGTAAAAATATTATACATGGGTGTATCTACACTTCTTTAGTGGACCCAGCGGATCGATATACTGCCCGTCCTACTTTTACTTGAACAAAAAAAGTACTCGATAAACAAGAATATGTGAAATATTTCAGTAGTCCCGGCCGGATTCGAACCAGCGTCTTCGGCTCCAAAGGCCGGAAGGATTGACCACTACCCTACGGGACTACACCGGCTTAGCAGAATAAATGCATACTAATACTTATTTGTTATGCAGAAAGGCTTTTCTACTTTCCTACTTTGCGATGATCAGGGTCAGCAGGTCCTTGTCACGCAGGACGTGGTCAAGGCCGGCTCTCTGTCCCGGGTGCTTGGCGGATCTGCCCCATATGAGCGAGTACCTGAACTTTCTCCTGAAATCGCGGTGCAGGTGGTCACAGATATCTCCGACCGTGGTGCCCCTCCTTACGATAAGTGGCTCCTCCATGTCGGCGGGGCCGCCCTGGGGCTTAAGATAGATACGGATGAAGTCCAGTGAACCAAAGATCATCTCCTTGACCGAATCAAGGTTTATCTCCTTGTCAGCAGAGATGTATGTAGCATCAGGGTATTCTTTCTTGCATTTGTTCAGCACGTACTCGTCTGCCATATCCACCTTGTTGACCACGGTGACCGACGGGATGTACACCCTGTTGCCCATGATCACATCTATCAGCTGATCGACATCGATATTGTCCCTGATCAGCACATGGGCGTTATGGATCTTGTAATCGGCAAGTATCGCCTTGATCAGGTCATCCGGCAGGTCAAGATCCAGGGTGCTGCTGATGGTGATACCGCCGCGGTCCTGCCTCTTGATGACGACATCCGGTGGCTTCTGGTTCAGGCGTATGCCTGCATCGTAGAGTTCCTGGGTCAGGACATCGTGGTGGTAGTTATGGAACACGTCCAGCATGAAGAGCACAAGATCGCAGTTCCTGACCACAGAGATGACCTCTCTCCCGTGGCCTCTCCCGCTTGCAGCTCCCTTCACCAGCCCGGGCACGTCAAGTATCTGTATGGTCGCACTCTTGTACTCCAGCACTCCCGGAATGACGCCCAGGGTTGTGAACTCATAGGCACCGACCTCTGAATTTGCATCGGTCAGCTTGTTAAGGAGAGTGGATTTCCCAACCGAAGGAAAACCTACGAGAGTGACCGTGGCATCCCCTGACTTTCTCACGGAGTATCCTTCCCCACCTCCCTTGCTTGCAGCTTTCTTGACAACCTCGTCCCTCAGGCGTGCAAGTTTTGCCTTCAGTTTTCCAATATGGTGGGATGTTGCCTTATTGTAAGGGGTCTGCCTGATCTCCTCTTCTACTTCCTGTATATCCTCATGTATGCCCATTTGCAACCTACCATAACGTCAAAATAAAAAAGATTTTCCCGATTTCAGAAGTGCATATCGTCAAAAGGGAGATATCACACTGCCGGTCATATCATAAGTCTGGATCCCGGGTGGCAGTCTCCTTGAGAATTCTTCTGAGCGGAGCGCTTCCAGGAATTCCTGTATCTCTTTGATATCCAGAAGCTCTTTTCGCATCACAAAGTCAAACTCGTCCTCGGTTACATGCAAAAACCCAAGTCCTGCTTCCTCGGCAGCTGTCCTCAGTCCGAATCCCACGTCAGCCTTGCCATCATTTATCGCATCGCAGACAGAGCGATGTGTCTTTGAAGCGGAGTCATAGCCTTTGATCTTCTTTATTAGTTCGTTCCTGGGAATGCCTTTTTCCTTTGCAAGCCGTCCAAGCTCTATGTCGAGCACAGCCCGTGTCCCTGAGCCACGGTTCCGGTTGATGAACCTGAGTTTAAGTTCAGGGTATGTCAGGTCCCAAAGCCCAGAGATCCCGGTACCCTGGCGGAATATCAGGCCGATCTCACGCTTATATCCCTTTACCAGCACGACATCTGAAAGGTTCATCTTCCTGATCGTCGGCAGGTTAAAATCACCATATGCATCTGGCATGTTCACCCCGGCGATATCTGTGGTATTCCCTGCGATTGATGCGAATCCTGAACTGGAGCCTATGTTTAGCATCCTGAAGGCCATTCCGGTGATCTCCTCCAGAATGTCAACCCCTGCACACTGTCCACCCACATACATAATGTCAGGGCTTCTCACGTTCCCGAACATGGTGACCTCAACGGAGCTTCCGGCCTCGATATACTCAGTCTCTGCCCTGATCTCGATCAGACCATCTGCATCGGAAAGGGTTGTGATCGCTCCTGAACTCTTATCCGCAGGATATGCTCTCCCCCGTATCACACCCACAGGGAACAATTCCTCACGCCCGCCGGAGCGGATGCCTGTTCCCATGACCGCCCGGACCTTTGTCCTGAAGGATGGCGTGGTCCCCAGCGAATTATAGATGACCGGTGCCACGAACTCACTGAATATACTGAGCGCCGAGGTGGGATTTCCCGGCAGGCCGACGGTGGGCACGTCTTCTATCATCCCGATAACTACTGGTTTTCCAGGCTTGATGGCGATCCCGTGGGTTATTGTTTCTCCCCTTTCCTCGATTATCATGTACATCATGTCCCCTATGCCTGCAGAAGTGCTGCCTGAGCTGAGGACAATATGGCATTCCCTGACGGCCCTGTCCAGTGCTTCTTCCATCTTTTTCCTGTTGTCAGGGATTATACCATACATCTTTGGGATGCCGCCGGCTTCTTCCACGCTTGCGGCTATTGCATAGGAATTTGCATCGAATATGAGCCCTTTTCCAAGCGTGTTACCGGGTTCTATAAGTTCATCACCGGTAGAAATGATGCCAACGAGCAGTTTTTTCACAGGCACTTCCTTCAGTCCTACTGATGCAAGCACCCCTATCTCCCTGGAGCCCATGCGTGTATTCTTCCTGAGCACACGCTCCCCCTTCATTATGTCAGCGCCTGCCTTCATGATGTTCTCATTGATGTGTACCGGCTGGTATACCAGGACCTTACTTTCAACCTGTTTTGTCTGCTCCACCATCAGCACGGCATCGGCACCGTCGGGGATGGGTGCTCCTGTGGATATCTCGATCGCTTCTCCTTCATCTACAAAGAAGCTGTCAGCACATCCGGCAGGTATGGACCCGTTCATCTTAAGCTCCACAGGTTCCGGTTCTCTTGCCTGGTAGGTATCTCTGGCCCTTATTGCATAACCGTCTTTAACAGAGCGATTGAAAGCGGGCACATCTACAGGTGAGAATATGTCTTCGGCTAATATGCGCCCGACCACATTCCCGATAGATAGGGTCTCTGTATCGGGTTTTGCAATGATCCGGCTGATAAGTTCCCTTGCTTCATTGACAGGGGTAAGTTCCCTGAATTCCTTGCGTTCCATTATACTCGCTTATTCATCGTCAAGATACGCTATAAGCATTTTGTTGAGCTTGAAGACCCTGGAAGCAACATACCAGAGTCCCATAAGGTATACAACCCATGTGGCAAGGGAAAGTAACTTCAGGTTGTGGGTGGAATCCAGGGCTTCGAAAGTTATTACAAGGGTCACTGGCATAAGCAGCAGTATTGCCATTACAGAATCATTGAGGTATTTCAGGTTCTTCATCACTACTTTGCCTTTTTCTCCTGTTATGTTCATTTTCCTTCCTCGATAATCTATTATAATTTCCTAGAGTATGTACTATTATTGTATTAATATATAATTATGTGTTGCCTGAAGAGGATATGAATTGACAAAAAAAGGAAAGTTTTAGGAAAAAGATTCAGGGGTAGATGGGTGTTCCACTATTCTGGGTGATGTGCTCAAAGGCCGCTATCATCTTCTTTGTAATAGGACCCGGCTTTCCATTACCGATGTCACGCCCGTCCACCTTGACAAGAGGTGCAGCTTCTGCAGCAGTACCTGTTACGAATATCTCGTCAGCAGTGTAGAGGTCGAAAAGTCCCAGGTTCTCTACATTGACCTCTATGTCCATCTCTTTGAGTAATTCAATTGCAGCTGCCCTTGTAATTCCTTTGAGGTTATTGATGGTGGGTGGCGTGTAGACCTTACCGTTCTTTATGATGAAGATATTGTCTCCCGAGCCTTCGGAGAGGTAGCCGTTCCCATCGAAGAATATGGCTTCGTCCCCACCTTTTTCATTTGCCTCGATCTTTGCCAGGATATTGTTCAGGTAATTAAGTGATTTGATGTTCGGGGAAAGTGCATCTGCTGAATTTCTCCTTACTGCAACAGTAACTCCCGTGAGGCCAACCTCGTAGAGGTCCCCGTACATTGCTCCCCATTTCTGGCTGATGATGAATACATTGGGTTTGGGACATTTTCTTGGGTCGAGTCCAAGATCCCCGATGCCTCTTGATACGATAGGTCTTATGTATGCGTCCTTCAGATCGTTCTTTCTCAAGGTCTCCAGGATAGCTTCTTCCATCTCCACCCTGGAGAGGGGAATGTTCAGGGCAATTGCCCTTGCGGAGTCATAGAGCCTGTCAATATGTTCCCTTAACTTGAAGACACGCCCGTTGTAGGCCCTTATTCCTTCGAAAACTCCGTCTCCGTACAGGAAACCATGGTCGTATATCGAGATTGTTGCCTCTGATTTTGGGACAAATTCTCCGTTCTTATAGATCAAAAGTTCACTCATAATAAAGCCTCATCAAATTGATGGTAGATTTGATGTCAAACTATTATATATTTGTATTCACAATACACCGTAAGATGAGCTATAGTTTCACAGGGCACAAAAGGCTTTTATGTTTGAACGTCTATCTCGTACCCCTGCAATCATTATCCGCGGTCCCGTGGCTTAGCCAGGATATAGCATCGGGCTTCTAACCCGAGGGTCGGGGGTTCAAATCCCTCCGGGATCGCTGTAATTTTTTTCAGTTTTGCGGATATGCAGGACTTTTCCAATTATCCGTTTCCTTACACCTGATCCCTGTGTCGCAACAAGAATGCCAGTATGAACAATGCTGTCATGGGGATTGTGACCGGTATGGATCCAAGGGTCATTCCGGTGGGATCTGATATGGAATCGGGGTTTGTTACGGTTACTGTGGCTCTATCTGTGTCCACTGCTCCCTGATCGTCAATTACGGTCAAAGTCACTTCATAGATCCCTTCTCTTGTATAGGTGTGGAAAGCAGTCTGTGAATCAGCGGTCGAATCGTTCCTGTCGCCAAAGTCCCATTGATAAGTCCTGATCGTCCCGTCTATGTCCGATGAATCTGTACCGTTGAATTCTATAACCGCATTAACAGTGGCTGTGCAGGAACCACCTGCATCGGCATTTGGAGGACTGTTTATCTCCCCGTTGATGATGCCATAGTTTTTGATGGTCCCATAGTCATTGATGATCCCATGGTTGTTGATCACTACCGGGACGAGATTGATCTCATAGTTGATGATGAGCCCATGGTTGTCAATGGTCCCGTAATTCCTGATCTTTCCATAGTTGGACAGTGTCCCATCTATGGTCACAGAAGAGCCGGATGCAAGCTCAAAAGCTGCCCCCGGCCGGAGGACAAGGCTTGCCCCGGATTCGATAATAAGACCGGCTCCGTTTTCGATCTTAAGGGTCTCATCTTTGTCGATAGTGAGGGAATCACCTTCCCTGATCACAAAACGTTCACCGTCTGCGATTGTTCCGGGATTTGCTATCGTATCTGCAGTTGCTGTACCTGACAAAAGCAGCAGGGAAATCACTGCAATGAGAAATAATGTTCCATATACATTCATTCGTAGCACCGGATATGTTGTAATTTCAAGATAGGATGCTTGGTTTTTCAATACACTCTTCATACTGGATTATTCATGGTCAAGTTTATTTTTATTGAAGCAACAGAAAATGCATTATTTATCCAATTGTTTCTATATATATATATATATAATATGTTTTTCATAGCACCTGTTAGTATGAGGCCATCCGATCAGCTCCGTAACCTCCTTTTTCCATTCAGACAGCATTTGATCATACTTGAAACCGATGTGGATCCGCATTGATCTGTGTTTTGGGA
>JAFGCK010000094.1 GCA_016932675.1 Methanosarcinaceae archaeon
GCCATCATCCTATAAAACTATGCCAATAGTCTTTCCAATTCTAACACATGAACTCCATTAAAAAACCAGGGATGATTAAATATGAATAATTAAATAACTGGAAAATACAGAGACTTATTTGCACATTCTTAAAGAGAAATCAGAACATATAGTTTTGAAAGGTAACGTGGTCTGAAAACAGAGCATTATGGAAATACAATGATTTGCCTGTGACAGGGAAATTGACTTTAGGCACATGAGATCGGACACATGGGATCCTTTACTTATTCACGGGGAAGGGACAGAAATACAACCAGATTAAAGTGATACTGTCCTGACAGATCGGGAACCCGGGATATGATCAGTTCTGTTTAAAATTCCAGTTGGTTTTTAAATACGGCTATTCTCAAAAATGCCTTACTATGAATATTCAACATATCATAGAAATGCCACAACGTAAATCTGAGATACAAACAAAACAATAAATAAATAATGGAGGATTATTGTCCTCCTGGATCTGTCCTAGTTAGCTTGTACAGATCCGCTAAAAAACTACTCTTTTCTGCGCTGGAACAGGAAGGCCAGGCCAAGGATTGCAGCCACAGGCAGTACGATGGTCGGGAATTCCGGGATGGGTATCTCATCATCGTCGTCATCATCGTCATCGGGAACTACAACTCCGACATTGATGTAAGCCTGAGGTATATCCACACATCCTGCATCGTTTCCTTCGCCGTCCTTATAGCATACTTTTGAATCCCCAAGGACATCAACAGGCAGGTTAGTTCCATTCTGAGATGATCTGGCGCTGAAAGACAGGACAACTGTTTCATCATCCGACATATCCGGATCAGCATCACTGAGGTTGCCGATGTTAATCCATGAAATTACTGTACTTCCATTAGCATCTGCAGTTATGTTATCCGGTGCAATGGAAAATGAACTTTCATCAACAATATAGGCCTGAGTTACTTCAGTGACATCCACGTAATGTGGAATGCTGGAACTTGCCACCTCTGAGAATATTTCCTGGTAGATCAGATCAAGGTTCTCTGCACTTGGTGATGTGAAATACTTTCCTCCAGTTCGGTTAGCCATATCAACTAAGTAAGATTCAGCAGTACTGCCTGCAGCAATGTTCAATCCTATGCTGTAGATCTTGTACCCTTTAGCAGCAGCATCATCTGCATAGCTTGAAGAATAGCTACCTTCTCCATCACTAAGGAAGATAATTACTTCAGCAGATGCCTCTGTTCTTGTATTTGCATCCAGGACAGCTATTGACCCGCTCAGGCCATCATTAAGATCTGTTCCTCCTGAACTGTCCACAGCATCTATGGAACTATTAACAGCAATTAAATCAGTGGTTAAAGGTGCAGAAAAATCGATGCCATCATCCCAGCTGACAACCCCTGCCTGATCCCTGGTCCCGTCCAGCCTGCCTACAAAGTCTTTTGCGGCAGCCAGGCGAAGATTAGAACCATCATTCCAACTCATACTTCCGGAACTGTCTATTGCAAACACAATATCCACAGGCACGGCTGATGTAGTACTGCTCCCTGCCCCGGCGACCGTTAAGGTTATTGTGGTCCATTCGTCCACACCACTACCAGAAATATTGATGTTATCTGGTGAAGCGGTCTTTGTGACCGTAGGTGGCGCAACAACACCATTCGCACTTACCATCCCAACCATAGAGATAGTAACGATACATGACATAGCTATCAATAGTATCCCTTTGGACAGCCTGTACAATTTACTTTTCGACATTATTATCACTCCACTATGCACATACATAAGTGTATATATTAAGACGTGCATGCAAGCTTCTGCTTCACATATAGATGAATCTGCACATGTTGCAATAAGCCCATAGGTAATTTTCATCTTCAAACTTATTAAACATTTCTATATATTTTTTTTAATAAATAATATATTCAGGATTGTATTTTGAAAGTTTATTGAAATTACAGTTCCTGCGGGAAAATCAAAGGAACGATCCTGAACTCTTTTTATTACTATACAGAAGTGTTATAGAAATTATGAAACCTATAAAAATATTATGCAAGGATCTTATCCCGGATGTCAAATGGATTTCTTATAGAAAGATGTTTGTTTATACATCTGACCAAAAAAGGTCAATCTGGATGATCTTTCACAATTGTACCATTGTTATACGATCATCAGGCAATATATAAGCACTTACCAGAAACTACATAAAAGAACATGAACTATAGCATAGAAATCCATCTTAGACCAGGTGCCAGATGGGGTGTAAAAATTATTCATAGTAATTATTCATAGTGATTAATATCTCAATACTGATACAATAATCACTTCCCGGAGGATTCCCATGAAAGTAAAAATAACTGAAACCATTCTTCGAGATGCGCATCAGTCCCTAATTGCAACCCGCATGCGAACCCGCAACATGCTTCCGGTGGTAGACAAACTGGACGAGATAGGATATTTCTCACTTGAGATGTGGGGCGGTGCTACATTCGACAGTTCCATAAGATATCTGAACGAGGACCCATGGGAAAGGCTGAGGGAACTAAAAAAGCACATGAAGAACACGCCGGCACAGATGCTCCTGCGGGGGCAGAACCTGGTTGGCTACAGGCACTATTCTGATGATGTTGTGGAGAAGTTCGTCAAGAAAGCCTACGAGAACGGAATCGATATCTTCAGGGTCTTTGACGCGGTCAACGACATCCGCAACATGGAAAAAGCAATAACCGTGGCTAAGAAGGAAGGTGCGCATGTCCAGGGGGCTATATGCTACACGATCAGCCCGGTGCACACCATTGAAAAATACGTTGAGCTTGCAAAAGGACTTGCTGAGCTGGAATGCGACTCCCTGTGCATAAAGGATATGGCAGGGCTCATCTCACCACAGCAGGCATATGACCTTGTAAAAGCCCTCAAGGCCGAGGTCGATCTCCCTGTAGACCTGCACTGCCATTGTACTTCTGGAATGGCCCCCATGAGCTATACAGCAGCATGCAGGGCAGGTGTTGATATACTTGATACTGCACTTTCACCATTTGCATGGGGCACTTCCCAGCCACCTACAGAATCCATAGTTGCCGCACTTGCCGAGACAAAGCGTGCCACAGGGCTGGACCTTGGACTGATAGCAGAAGTTGCAGAATACTTCAAGAAAATCAAAGAAGAGTACAGATGCATCCTTAATCCAATATCAGAGCAGATCGATACCAACGTATTGCTTTATCAGATACCAGGAGGCATGCTGTCAAATCTTGTGTCCCAGCTCAAGGAACAGAACGCTCTTGACAGGTATGATGATGTACTGGCAGAGATGCCAAAGGTCAGGGCTGAACTGGGGTATCCACCACTTGTCACACCAACAAGCCAGATCGTGGGCACACAGGCCGTACTGAACGTCCTTATGGGAGAGCGTTACAAGGTGATCCCAAAGGAAGTAAAGGATTATGTACGTGGCCTCTATGGCAGACCTCCCCAGAAGATCGATGATGTGATCGTTGGCAGGATAATAGGAAACGAAGAACCTATTACCTGCAGGCCGGCAGACCTGCTTGAGCCCGAATACGAGAAAATGAAGAAGGAAGCCGAAGAGATGGGGCTTGTAAAGAAAGAGGAGGACATCCTCACATACATCCTTTATCCGGCAATAGCACCTGCTTTCCTCAAGGGTGAGGCAAAGGAGGAAGAGCTGACGCCGGTCAGCACATCTCAGAACCCCTCTGCTTCGGCAAATACCACTGTAGTGCACACTGAGTTCAAGGTTGAGGTAGACGGAGAGGTATTCAATGTTAAGGTCAACCCTATAGGAGGAGCATTTAAGGTAGAAGAAGCTAAAGAGGAGATAACTGCAGAATCAGTTCCTGGGGCAGTGACCAGCCATATGCAGGGAATGATCCTGGCCATCAAGGTCAACATAGGGGACCAGATAAACGAAGGTGACACTGTCTGCGTAATAGAAGCCATGAAAATGGAGAATGCCATCCATGCACCACATGGTGGTACCGTTAAAGAGATCTTTGTTGCAGAGGGCGATGCTGTCACTTCCGGCTATGTACTGATGAGCATTGACTAGGAGAGTTGGCATGTTCAATAAAGTACTTGTTGCAAACCGGGGAGAGATCGCCATAAGGGCGATGCGGGCATGCAGGGAGCTTGGAGTCCGGACAGTAGCAGTATACTCGGAAGCAGATAAGAACGCTCTCTTCGCAAAATATGCAGACGAAGCATATTATATCGGCCCTGCACCCTCAAGCCAGAGCTACCTGAATATGGATAAGATAATAGAAGTGGCCCTTGAGAGCGGAGCAGAGGGGATACATCCTGGTTATGGATTCCTTTCTGAGAACAGCACCTTTGCCAGGAAATGTGAAGAAGCAGGCATAGTCTTTATCGGCCCTCCAAGCAGGGCGATCGAGCAGATGGGGAGCAAGATAGCCGCCAGGAATACTATGATAAAAGCTGGTGTCCCGATAGTTCCGGGAACAGAAGGGGCCATTGTTAGTGAGGGGGAAGCTATTGAAATAGCTGACTCCATTGGTTATCCGGTAATAATAAAGGCATCTGCAGGTGGCGGCGGTATCGGTATGAAGATAGTTCACTCCAAAGAAGGCTTCAGGACAGCACTCCATTCCATACAATCAGTTGCTGCTTCGGCCTTTGGTGATCCTACGGTATTCATAGAGAAATACGTGGAAGAACCAAGGCACATCGAATTCCAGATACTTGCCGACAAATATGGAGATGTAGTCTATGTGATGGAAAGGGAATGTTCCATACAGCGCAGGCATCAGAAATTGATAGAAGAGGCACCTTCTCCTGTAATGACACCTGAACTTCGCAGGGAAATGGGCGAGACTGCGGTAAAAGCTGCCAGGGCCATAGGGTATGAGAACGCAGGGACTGTGGAGTTCCTCTATTCCAGGGGAAATTTCTATTTCCTCGAGGTCAACACAAGATTGCAGGTAGAGCACACTATTACCGAAATGATCACAGGTATCGACCTTGCGAAACTGCAACTGCGTATTGCATGCGGCGAAAAGCTTCCTTTCAGCCAGGAAGATATAATCCCCCGGGGCTGGGCAATTGAATGCCGCATCAATGCTGAGGACCCGCTAAATGATTTTGCACCTTCTCCCGGCAAGATCAGAAGATATCGCTCTGCCGGAGGCCCCGGAATACGTGTTGACAGCGGAGTCCACATGGGATACACGATATCACCCTACTATGATTCAATGATCTCAAAACTCTGTGCATGGGGACAGACCAGAGATGAGGCCATTGACCGCATGAGGCGTGCACTCTATGAGTACGTGGTCGTTGGAGTGACAACGAACATACCGTTCCATAAGGCAGTTCTCAGGAATGAGGCATTCAGGGCAGGTAAACTGACCACCCACTTCATCGATGACCACAATATCATCGAAGATGTCAGGAAAGTGGTGGAAGAAGAATCCACAAAGGGTGCCACCCTTGCATCTGCACTCGACAACAGGGAGCAGAAAGTTGCTGCTATCACCGCTGCTGTCAGCTCATACATGGCAGCAGCAGAGAAACAGAAAAAATAATTAATCTGTGAGTATGATATTACAGTGCGGGAACTAAATATTCACTGGTGAGATAACTGTGAATGACAATAAAACAGAGATAATCAGAATACTTAAGGGCTCAGGGGGTAGACCGGTATCCGGCCAGGAGATCGGAGCAAAACTTGGCATAACCCGTGCGATGGTCTGGAAATATATCAGGGAGATCAGGAAAGACGGCTATGATATACAGTCCTCACCAAAGGTAGGATATATGCTCAAATCCTCACCAGACATGCTTTACCCGGAACAGATAAAGATCGGCCTTGAGACAGGTCTGATCGGAAAAGAGATCCTTTACTACGACGAGGTGGAATCCACTAATAGTATTGCAAGAAGTGTTGCAGACAGATATCCTGAAGGTACGATAGTCATAGCGGAAACCCAGAAAAAGGGACGTGGGCGCATGGGGAATGAATGGCAGTCGCTCCCGGGAGGGATATCTTTTTCTGTCATTCTGAAACCCTCAATACCTCTTGAATACGCGGCCAGGATAACACTGGTTGCGGGCCTGGCACTATCCAATTCAATGCGTAGGCTCGGCGTGGATGCACGCATCAAATGGCCAAACGACGTGCTTATAAAAGGCAAGAAGGTTAGTGGCATACTTACTGAAGTTGATGCTGAAGTTGAAAAGGTCGAACATATCATTCTGGGAATAGGCATCAATGCAAATGTCAGGCTGAATGATTTCAGGGAGGAGTTCAAAAAGAATTCCACAAGTCTGGAAGCAGAACTTGGGGAACCTATTGACAGAGTCTCTTTTATGAAGGACCTGCTTTTTGAACTTGAACAACAGTATATCAAATTCAAGACCCAGCAGTTTGCAAATATTGTCAGTGAATGGATATCCGTATCTGATACCATAGGCAGGAATGTAACTGTCACAACACCGATAAGGATCATTGAAGGTAAAGCTGTCGGGATCACCAATCGTGGTGCTCTTCTGGTCCAGACCAGGAATAACGTCAGAGAGGAAATAATTGCAGGACGCTGCAGATATAGCACATAAAGGCTGCATAGCATGGAAAGCAGATCAAGGGACCACAGGGAGATCATAGCTGCATTAGTTCTTGTGTTCTTTTTACCGTACTTGCTTCCCATGGCAGCATGTGATGAGAACGAACTGCTTCTTAATGGAACAGGTATTTTTCTGACCACCGGCGAAATATGGACCTTTGACCAGGGATATCAGCTTAAAGTTAAAAGCGTTAACCCGTCCGATGGCAGAGTGTGGGTGGAACTTTCACTTAACGGGCAAATACTGCATGAAGGAATACTGGACGAAGGCGAAACTCTGGCATATTCCAGGGAAAAAGAGATATTGAATGTTACACTTGACACCATATATTCAAGCCCCGCCGGCGAGCTTGTTACATTCAAGCCTGTCTACCAGTATCTTGACCCGGAGCTTGCGGAACCTGCATCAGATGAGAATACAGGATACGAAAGGACAGACAATGACACGCCAGACACTGAAGAAGGCAAAAATGCCAGGTACATACCCGGTTTTAGAGCTTTTATGACACTTGCCGCGATCATAATTCTTGCGTATTGTGCCCTAATTCACAAAATTAAAAAAATTGAGTGAAGGGATTCTCAGAACCTGAGGTTCCCCTTATCCATCAGGACCTTGAGGTCCTCAAGACTTAGTCTTGCATTCTTATCCAGCTTCTCTTTTGCAATGACCAGATGCTCTTCCTGCTTTTTCTCATCTTTCTCGAGATTGATATCGTTGAGCTTCTCCAGATAGACATCCAGCTCCTCCCGCAACTGGGATATCCTTGCCTTGAGCGGCTCGATCCTTTCCCTTAGAGGGGCAGTGACCGCAAACTTTGCGGTGATCTCTGAATGGGCAAGGTCCGCATCCTTACGTATCTCATCTACCTGCCTGTAGAGGTCTATCATCTCGAGATGATACTTCTGTGATTGTTCTGCCAGTTCGTGGATCTCACCACCTACATCTGCATGGGTTTCAAACACTTCCTTTGAACTCTCATAGGCTTCCACAAGTTCCTGATGGACCCTGTTCGCATCAAAAGCTGCATCCAGGCGCTCCTTCACTGCAATAAGCCTCTCAAAGAGATCGATCTCATGCTTCAAAGGGATATCAGCATTCGCAAAAACATCAAGATCAGCCACATAAGCCTTTGAGAGTGTTTCTACACTTCCCTTTGAGATCTTGTTCAGATCATCACGCTTGCTCTTCAGTTCTGATATCTCTGTGGAACGCTGGCGCCTCTGGTCTTCGATATCGTTTCTTGCGGCTTTGAGCGAAGAGATCCTCTCGTTGAAAGCATCCCTTCTGGACCTGGCTTCAGCGGCCTTTTTTACAAGCTCCCTTACTTTTGAGTTCAGATCATCACGTTTTGCCTTGAGTTCATCCATATTGGTGCGATGAAGTTTTAGTTCCCTGTAAATGGATTTTAACTCCCTGTCCTGCTGGCCTATCTGGGTCCTTAGTTCATTGACCTTGCTTTTCAACTCTTTCTCCGACATTGTTGAAACATCAATAGTCATGCTTTCACCTCATCTTCATGGCCTGAGGATCGTCTTTCCCAGTAATCAAGCGCCTCTTTGTGACTGTTTATCCGGTTTTCAAGCCAGTTGTACCTGGGACCCAGCTCATTTAGCTCCTTTTCAGAGTCCATTCTAACTTTATTGAGATCCTCATCCGGATGCTTCACAGAACCCAGTTCCATACTGGAAGCAATAGCATCAGTAACCCTTGCCTTTACTGAACTCACAGCATCCTGTGTATTTGAACCGCCTGCATCAAGCAAAGACAATTTGTCAAGAATGGAATCAACAAGTTTCTTTTCCCCTTCCAGAGGAAGCGATGTCTTTGCTTTTGACATCTCATCTGATACATCCCTTGATCCCTTCAGGAATTCAGGGTCATCGGACAACTTTTTCAGCTCTTCCATCTGTTTCTCGGCCTGATGATAGAACAATTGCCTTTTCTCAGTCAGGATATCGATCCTGCTGTTCATCTCTTCCATTTTCTGTCTGGAAGAGCTTATGGCAAAGTTCAGGGAATCCACTTTTTTCCTGATCCCATCCAGCTCTGAAGAGTACTCATTCAACAGACGATTATGTTTACCAATGACCATTTCAAGGAGTTCTTGTTTCCCATATGTAGTTATATCCACAGCATTTCCATCCTGGACATCATCACTCATAAGTTAACCTCACAGATCTAAATCCTAAATACCTGGGCATGTGCAACTCCACCGATAAATCTTACACCGCTTTTATCCACAACACCACAATCTATGGCACAGGACACGGACCTCTCTCCAAAGATATTAATATTTACAGCTCTTGACAGAACATCCCTTACCTCTTCTTCCGATAAGAGGTCACCCTTATAGAATTCCTCAGTTATAACTATACTAACACTGCCGTCTTTAAGGGTCTTTCCTATAAGTTCCCTGTCGCACAAAGCGACGATCACATTTTCACCGGATCTATGTACTTTAAGATGCATCAAATCACATCGATCATATTACCTTTACATGGTCTTTATCTGGCTTGAGCAGGTCACCTGAGCGCCTCATTTTAGAGATCAGCTCTTCAGCATGCTGCCTGTCAACCTGCTGCGCCTGTGCTTCGGTATAGACTTCCTCCAGAGGGGCTTTCCCCCCGGGGTGCCTGTCACCGACCATCTTGATTATTTCTTTAATTATCTTTATCCTGTCCCTCTGGCTCTTAGTTGTACCCGATGCTATGATATCAACATCCAATGCTCCTGTATCCGGATCGATCCCCACCTGCTTCAGGCACGAATAAACTATCCTGGTAGTTCTTTTTGCATCCACAAGGGTAACCACATTACTTAGCCTTACTCTGGCACTTGCCTCTGCAAGCCTGACCAGTGCTTCCAGCTGACGTGCTGTCACCGGTACAGGAGAATCTTTGCCTTCACCCATTTTACGCAGGTCCATGTAGAATTTGACAAGATGCTCACGCGCCCCCTCCTCCATGATGGGGTAGATGTTCCTTCTGGAATATGCAACATACTTGCGCAGAATATCTGGATCGATTTCAGGCATTACCACTTCCATATGTTTCTCTACCTGTTCCTGCGTGATCTCGCTTGATAGTATGTTCTTACGCTGTTCTGACAGTTCGCCAGCATAGTGTGAATTGAGAATGTGCCTGGCGATCCTGGAATCCATCTCCTCGTTGGGTGTATCGAGAAGGACGAAGATCATGTCGAACCTGGACATCAGAGCAGGAGGCATGTTTATTTGCTGGGCTATGCCTTCATACCTGTCAAAGCGCCCATATTTCGGGTTTGCAGCCCCAAGAAGCGCACAGCGTGACTTAAGAGTGGCAATGATGCCAGCCTTTGCGACCGAGATGGTCTGCTGCTCCATAGCCTCATGAAGTGCGCTCTTATCCTCGGCACTCATCTTATCCATTTCGTCGATCGCAGCAATACCCATATCGGCCATGACCAGCGCACCGGCTTCCAGTGTCCATCGACCATCACCAAGATCATCCCTGACCGCTGCTGCTGTCAGGCCGCTTGAAGATGCACTCTTACCTGAAGCAAACACACCCCTTGGTGCAAGTTTCACCATGTAGCGCAGCATCTGGCTCTTTGCAACACCCGGGTCGCCAACAAACAGCATGTGAATATCCCCGCGTATCCTTGAACCGTCCGGCAGATTTTTGGGGACACCAGAGAAGAGTTGTAAGGAAAGAGCCTCCTTCACATCCTCATAACCATAGATCGAAGGAGCTATGGATTTGATAACCTTATTGTATATCTCGGGGTTGCGACTGAGTGCAAGGATCTTTTGCTCATCCTCGGGAGTGATCTCAAGTTCGTCGAATTCCTGGTCCACATATTCTATGGAATTAGCATGCAATACCAGGTCATAGAATGGGGATTTGCCCTCCCTCGTGGTCCGCTGATGGGAACGCAGGACACCATTGATGACCACACGGTCACCAGGCTTGACAACTCCTGCAAGGTCATCCTCCACATCCACATCAAGGCTTTGGGGCTGGGAACCACCCTTGAGGTTCTCCGGGGATTCCTGGATCTGCAGTTTCTGCGCATCGATGAAGAGAGACTGGTTGATCATTATCTTAAAAGGGCCTTTTCTTCCGCAGGATTCTTCCTCACATTCCACAGGCTCAACGAACTTGAGCTCTGTCTGCGGGATCATGGTGATATGCTCACAGCGCATGCATTTGAAAGCCGCGTTGATTATCTTTGGGCGGACATCTGTAGCCTTGCGTATCATACCTTCAATGGCAACCAGTTGCAGAAGATGCTTGCTCCTCAGATCACGGTTAGGGATCTTGTTCGGTATTCTTACAAAACGAACCTTTGCATCATCAAGCGCCTTCTCAACCGGGAGGTCAATTTCCTGAAGTGCATTATCTGCTGACGGCACTACCTCATCCGGATGGAAGAGAAGCTCATCTGCAAGTCCCCTGTCAAACATCTCAAGGTCAGAAAAATCAACATACAGACTACGCTGGTCAGGATAATCGTTTGCAAGCTGGAGAATGTTATCCCAGTAATATTTTTTCAGAAAAGTCCTGAACTTTTCGTCCCACTTACCTTCAGTCATGTTTTACACAGGGGTTTACGTATAATATTAGTTTTAGTTGCGGCATTCATGATATGATTACCAAGCCGGGTATGCAAGATGCACGTAAAACAATATGAACATTTCGAACCACCGCATGTGCCAGATAACCTAACGAAGGTTCTGCTGTATCCTCCTCAATATCCCCCGCAATGTCTGCACTTCCCTTTCAAGCAGGCAGGCCCTTCCAAATATCCGCTTCATCATGAGGCGGGTTTTCTCCTTTTTGTGCTCAGGATAATCAATATCGTCCAGCACTTCGGCAATATGATCATGCAGCAGACGCACGTCGAACTCATCTGCAAGAGGAAGCTCACCCGCCTCTATGTTGCTCATCTCATAGAGCACGACTGCAACAGCATGTGAGAGGTTCATTACTGGATAGACCTCTGATGTTGGTATCGTCATGATCATATCACAAAACCCAAGCTCCTCCCTGCAAAAACCCTGGTCCTCCCTGCCAAAAAGCAGTGCAACTTTACCACTGGCCCCTGTGAGGCGCTGCTTTATCTCACGTGGGGAGAAGGCAGGGACCCTCAGGTGCTCATCGAATTTCAGACCAGAGACACCGGTAGTACCTATAATTATATTGGAATCCTCAATGGCATCGGAAAGCGAGGACACGATCTTTGCATTCTCAAGCAGGTCCCTCGCATGGGAAGACATTGCCCTGGCCTCCCCTTCAAGCTTGCAGGGACCTACCAGCACGAGATCGGAAAAACCGAAATTCTTCATGACACGAGCAACCGAACCGACATTGCCCTGATACAGGGGTTCAACGAGCACTACTCTAAGATCCATTGACATGTTCCTTGTTTTTTATGATGAGATGCCGGTTCAAAGCACTTTTGATATCATCCCCAAAATGAGGACTAAAGAAACCGGGATACACCGGGGTATATTATTCAACTCACGTAGTAGGAACTTATCGCCTAAAAACCTTTTTGAACAATCAGCCTCCCGATGCAGATATCCATAACGACAATCTTTAAATAATATCGATACTACAATCATGCAAACCAAAGCGGTCACTCATAAGTAAAGACGGACTTCGATCCCTTTATCATATTTTGTGTTGATATATCAGGAGAAAATTAAAAATGAGTATGGAGTACTTTGCGGGCATCTCTGATGCCTTGAGGCTTACTTTTGTGCAGGTAATGATACTGGCTACCCTGTCAATTGGTATTTTCTTTATTGGAATGTATATAAATCTGAAAAAATGGGGTATGGGTTCCACCGGTTACGGGCAGGAACCCTCTGGCAGCATCCTCGCATTTCCGAAAATGCTTGCATACCAGATGAGCGAACATGCACACGTGCATAACCAATCGGTTCTGGAGACGTTCTTCCTCGACATCCTCTTCCAGAGGAGAATCTTAACAAGAAGCCCGCTCAGATGGTTCATGCACTTTACTATATTTGTGGGATGGATGACACTCTTTGCACTCTCCATCGCGATGTTCTTTGTAGAAATGATACACATGATTGGCGAGAAGGCAGGATATGCACATTCACTTCCAGAATTCATGAACCCGGAAATATTCAGAGAATTACTATCTGTACCCAACGATATTTTCAGCTATATCCTGCTTACAGGAATTATCATCGCAATCTACAGAAGATTGTTCCTTGCAGAGGTAAGGGAAGCGACCATTGCATACGACTCAGTCCTCCTTATCGGACTGACCATTATTACAATATCAGGATTTGTTGCAGACGGGATAAGGACAGGCAGATTCTGGGGCTTTGACTTGCCATTCGAATACGCACCTCCGGCTGCACTGTTCCACGTTGTGATCTCGCTGCTATTCTGTATTGCATACATTCCCTTCAGCAAATACATACACATCTTGGCAATACCGCTTACACTCCTTGCAAACAAAGGAGGAGAATAATAATGGCTAAGCGTGAACCTTCAATTAATACAGAGAACTTTACAGCTGTTCAGTTAATGGAAGTTGACTCATGCAGTCGCTGTGGCGAATGCGTGAAATGGTGTCCTACATACGACGCATCCGGAAAGGACCCGGGTCTTGCACCAAGGGACAAGATCCTCCGATGGGGAGAGTTCATGAAAAAGTCCTATGGACTGCGTGCAAGGCTCTTCGGACCAAAAGAGATACCAGAAGAAGAGATAGAGAAGTTCAAGGACGACCTATACGGCTGCACGACCTGCGGGATGTGTGCAACTGTCTGTGAATCCGCGATCAATACCGTGGAACTCTGGGAGTCCATGCGTGCAAACCTTGTAAAACGCGGAAACGGTCCTTTCGGAAAACAAGCTGCTTTCCTCAAACTCCTTAAAGAATACAAGAATCCTTACATGGCAGACAATAAAGACAGGACGAACTGGTTCCCGGAAGATGTCAGGATCGAGGAAAAGGCAGAGATACTCTACTATGGAGGATGTACTGCAGAGCTCAGGCAGAGAAAACTTGCACTTGCAACAACACGGGTACTCAACAAACTTGGAATAAAGTTCACCATGCTTGGGGAGGATGAGATCTGCTGCGGATCCGTACTTGTAAGGACAGGTCAGTATTTTTTCGATGATGTTGCAAAGAAATATGCCCAGAAGAATATCGATAATATTGTAGCAAAAGGTGCAAAAATAGTGCTGTATGCCTGTGCAGGGTGTTACAGGACATCACTGATCGACTGGCCAAGGCTCACAGGAAAGGAACTCCCCTTTAAGGTAGTTCACATTGCAGAATTCCTGCAGGAGCTTATCGAGCAGGGTAAGATCGAATGGGAGAAGTCCATCGACAAAAAGGTCACCTACCATGATCCATGCCACCTTGGACGTCACGTTGGTGTGTATGATCCGCCAAGGGCTGTGATTGAAGCAATTCCGGGTGTAGAGTTGATCGAGATGGACAGGACAAGAGAGAACCAGCGCTGCTGCGGAGCCGGCGGTGGTGTGAAAGCAGGCATTCCGGACCTTGCACTTGGCGTTGCCAAAACACGTGTAGAAGATGCACTTGCAACAAAAGCGGATATCCTTTCAAGTTCCTGCCCGTTCTGTAAGAGAAACCTCTGTGACGGAAGGGATGCAATCGGTGCAAAGGAACTGGAGGTAGAAGATATCATTGTAATGGTTGCAGAGGCAATGGGAATCGACCTGAGTGACACACCGGAATGAGAACAGATCTGACCTGACAGGCAGAGTGAGCATTCACTTTGCCATTTCAGAATTTTACAGATAATATAGATATACCTTTCAAGCCAAGTCTTATGTGCTCATGTCGATACCTTATGATTTTCTTGGGAAAGTATTTATAGCCATCTCCTTAATTGCCATGGCAGGAATACTGCTGGCACTGATACTGGGTGCCTACAGCTACAAAAAGCGCAAGATATTGTTTCCCGATTTTATACTTTTCGTGCTCTACCTTTTCTACGGACCTGCAAAGCTGATCTGCAGAGTGTTCTTCATTGATGAGATCATCGTTGACCAGATACTGGTGGAAGTGCGCAATTCCATGATGGCAGAGAAGTTCAGGAAGATAAAGGACAGACGTGTGATATTCCTGCCTCAATGCATGCGCCACCCTAATTGCAAGGCACGTTGTGACCCTATCAAAGGATATGAGTGCAGGATGTGCGGACTATGCGACATCTGCAGGATAATTGAAGCAGCAAAGGAACACAACTTTGAGGTATATGTGATCCCGGGGGGCAGTTTCGTAAAGAAGATCATCAAAACACAGCAACCGAAAAGCTGTATCGGCGTGGCATGCTATCCGGAACTGACCGAATCCATGCAGGGCGCCTCTCCATTTATGACAGTACAGGGAATACCTCTGCTAAAGGACGGATGCTTTGACACAAAGGTCAATGTGGAGGATGTTATCAGAAAGATGGAGGAATGTGATGTATAAGCTTCTCGGGGAGATCATTATAGTCCTGCTGGTCATTTCCGTCTTGCTGGCAGGTATTGCACTGGCAGTCAGTCGAATAAGCCTGAACAGGAATGTATGGCTTGCCGGTTTTTTTGCAGAGGTGCTTGATTTTTTTTACCTTCCTGTGAAATTCTTTTTCTTCAGATTGTCTGACACCAAGATACTTGACAAATGGATGGTCTCCCTGAAGAACATCGCTCACATGGATGATTTTGCGAGGACGAAAAAACGTATGATAATCACTCCTCACTGTATGCGATCCCTTGATTGCCCCGCATCCTCGACCAAAGAAGGGATCCAATGCTTATCCTGTGGGAAATGTGTGTTCACAGAACTTAAAAAGGATGCCAGAAAGTATGGCTACAAACTCTATATTGTTACAGGGTCTTCCTTTGTAAAGCACATCATCAAAGGAGGAAGATATGACGGTGCACTTTTGATCGCCTGTGACTATGAGCTTAACAAGGTCATGATGGGGCTGAAAGGACAGGATATTGTCACATACGGCATACCCATGTTAAATGACGGATGCTTCAATACCAGAGTGGATTACGACAGAGTCATCGAGACACTGGAGATGTTTGATACTGAGCATGTATCATTAAGTGGTGGAACAGATGTATGACCTGGTCATAGTGGGCGGTGGTCCCTCCGGCTCAGCTGCTGGAAGGGTTGCAGGAAAAGCGGGTTTGAAGACACTCCTGATAGAAAAAGAAGATTTCCCGCGGTACAAACCCTGCGGTGGTGCCCTCTCGGACCATGCCATAAACTATCTTGACTTTGACATACCCGGGGAGATAATTGAAAAAGAGATCTATGGCTGCAGGATCTGCTTCCATGACCAGGCAATTGAGAGTTTCAAGGATTATCGTATATCTGTTCTCGTCACACGCAGCAAACTTGACAATTTCCTGCTTGAGAATGCAAAGGAAACAGGAATAGAGGTGCATCTTAATGAAAAGGTCACTTCGATCTCAAATGGAAATGACCATGTAATTGTATGCACTAACAGGTCAGTGTACGAAGCCAGATTTGTAATTATTGCCACAGGTTCACAGGACTCATTAAAGAACACAGTCCGCAGAAAGGATAACAAGAAAGAATATGGTATCTGCATAGTCACGGAAGTTGAAGAGGACAAAGAGGTTATCAATGAATACATACGCAACGGTGTAGAACTGCGCTTCGGGGTTGCAGGCAGAGGCTACGGATGGATATTTCCCCATGATAACCACTACTCGGTAGGAATTGGAGGTGTTGCAGGATGTTTACCTGATCCGAAGAGTGTCATAAGAGATTTCCTTAAAGAGAATGGTTTCATGGATAAATACGATCTTAAAGGCCATGTGATTCCCTGTGGCGGCTACAAGCGGAACATTATTGACCGGAGGATATTGCTCAGCGGGGATGCTGCAGGTTTTGTAGATGCCTTCACCGGAGAAGGACTTGCCTATGCCATAAGATCAGGACAGATCGCAGCAGAAGTAATATCAGACATCGTTCGCTCAGGTTCCGGTGAAAATGTTGAGCAACTCAAGGAATATGAAAGGAAATGCTACCTTGAATTCGGAGAGCACCTGAAATACTCCCTCACCTTTGCACGTATAATGCACAATTTCCCGGGAAGCCCATTCAAAATATTCACAAAGGAAAAAGAAATTATCGACCAGTTCCTCGAGGTTGTGGCTTTCAGGTCGAACTATAAGCAATACCTTAAATGGATACTTTTTAATTTCAGACCGGGTTGGATACTCAAAGGCCTTTCATGAAAACATGACATGAGTGAGGAGAGTAAGCTCCCTTCTGTTAATGCAATACATCATCCTGCCTGGCAGTAAGATGCGCTCTGAAGAGCTGCATTGACGGCATTCGGCTAAGCGTCATAAACCCGGATGGTCAGAGACCTTTCCTTTTCCGACTTGCACCCACGAGGATTCGCCGTTCCATCCGCAGTCCATGCGACCTCAGCCTTTCGGCATCACAGCATTGACATGGTACGGTATCGTTTCTGTGCCAGCACGCAGCAGAACTGCATGAGTTGCATTGCAACTGCCCGGACTCTCGCCCGGTGCCCTTTACAGGCACTCGTGTGTTTAATGGTGGGGAGACTTTCCTCAGGCCTTCTGGCCCGGCAGCCGTCCTTCCTCTCTCATGGAAGGATTTATGTATTACTGCATCCCAGATATATTTTTTGTAGAAAAGGATAACAACGTAAACCTATACATCAGAAACATAACAGACTTCTGTAAAAATGATCTGTTATCAAAAAATAGATACACACAATTTATTACTTAACGAATACCACCCAAAATCAGGTGAGTACTAAAATGCAGTATAACCGATATCTTCTCGCAGGCGTAATTCTGCTCATGGCTGCCCTCTTCTTCATGTTTGCAGAGTTCATGTCAGAGTCGCCCTCAGGAAGCATTGATCCGGAAGACACTGCTTTTCTGAATATAGACACTCTGGGAAAAGCCATTTTGGTCGGCCTCCCACCCGTTATAGCTGGACTCTATGTCCTGACCAGACATTGGAAAAAAAAGACAGACGATTAGATCCGGACAAAATATCAGAGCTTCAGGACCCCACAGCCACAGCCGCGCTTCAGCAGGAAATCCATTTTTGACATTATCTCTTCCTTATGGAAATCTGCGAGCTGTTCAAACTCTTCCTTATGCTTATCCATTATATGCTCACGCATTTTTTCTTTCACTTTTGCAGGGTCGTTGTCTACAACAATGAAATCATCATTGAACCCAAGATCGCGGCATCTCAATATATGGACTATGATAAAACCTCCCATTCCAACATATCAGTTAATGGTTTATTAATGTTTTTTTTCAGGTCTGAATGTCCTGATCCGGCCGGAACAGCTATAGAAGGAAAGAAATACCCATAAGAATGAACAAAATGCCTGCAACCAGAGAAATCGTCCTTTTGTTGATCCTTCCCATTATGAACTTACCCAGAAAGACCGCTGTGGCAGAGAGAACAAACAATGCCATGATAACCCCGACAAAAACAAACACGGGCTCATACTGTGTAGCAAACAGGGCAGATGCAAGTTGTGTTTTATCCCCCATCTCGGATACGAGGATGAGACCAAAACCCGATATGAAAGGATTATTCAACTCATAGGAATCTTCTTCATCTTCCTTCTCACGGTTAACCAGGATTATAATACCAAACAGAATGAATACAAGCCCCGCACCAATGCGTACATGGTTCATCGGAACCATTTCCGTAATGAAACTTCCCAGAAGGACGGCAAGCCCATCGGTGAGGACAAAGGCAAGCATCACACCTGCCAGCAATGAAAGATACTGCTTTGTCTTTGTAGAGAGAACCAGTATTGCAAGCTGGGTCTTATCGCCAAGTTCCGCGATCCCTACGAGCAGAAAAGGGATCAGAATATCCTGGATCATTGCAACATACATTCTTAAACTTCTATATAAAGTATATTCATTGGTCTTCGGTTAAGGATTTTGAACAACAAAACTTAAGAATTTTTAACACGAATTATGCGTTTAGAGAACAGGGCCATATTTGAATACGATTTGCTGTATCCTTTTTGATGAGGACTATCTTAGCAGACTTGCTACTGTAAACGTTCCAATTTCATGATTTTGGCCTTAACCGAAGACCAATGAAAGTCTATTAAAGGAGATCCGCAATGTACAATAAAAAACCTAAAGTACAAAAATGGTTTTCAGTAAGACATGGAAGATAGGCAAATAGATGTCTTTCCGGATGCATTCAGAATAACCGTTCCCGTGATGTTCGGATACATTCCCATCGGGATAGCTTTTGGACTACTGGTCACTCATTACGGCTTCCACTGGGCATATTCCCTGCTTATGAGCCTGCTGATATTCTCCGGAGCAGCGCAATTCGTTGCCATCGCACTGGTAGTTGCGGGTGCGGGAATGGTTGAAATTGTTCTGACAATGATTTTTTTGAATCTAAGACATTCGTTTTTCGGATTATCACTGATAAACAGATTTTCAGGCACTGGAAAAGCCAGACCTTACCTCATCTTTGCACTGACCGATGAAACGTATGCGCTCATTACCGGGAACCCTGTACCCGAAAAAACTTCCGTCTCAGGATTCTATACCTGTATTACCGGCCTCAATCACATATACTGGATCAGCGGCTCCCTTATTGGTGCTTTACTGGGAGGGTTCATTGATACGGACCTTACAGGTCTGGAGTTTGCATTGACAGCTCTTTTTGTTGTTCTGAGCATAGAACAATTCCACACGGCAAAAACAAAGTTCCCTTTCCTTGCAGCCCTTGCTTCCGGCGTCGTTGCCCTTGTGTTCGCCGGCAGCCAGAACATGCTGCTTGTTTCAATAATCATTGGCACGTTCCTTCTGATAGTCTATGAAAAGAGGCAGAAAAATGTTTGCTGACAGGCTATTGATCGTCATCCTTGTAACGGCACTGATCACAGCATCTACCAGGGCCCTGCCCTTCCTGTATTTCAAACACGGAAAACAGCCGCGCTTTCTCAAGGTGATAGAAAGGGATTTCCCCCCATGGTCATGCTGCTTCTTGTCCTTTATTGCATCAGGGACGTATCGTGGACTGTCGCACCATTCGGCCTTCCCGAGTTAATTTGCATATCCATTGTTGCAGTTCTGCATCTGTGGAAGAGGAATGCATTGCTGAGCATCTTTACCGGGACCCTGGCCTATATGTACTTTGTCCGGTCAGATGTCCTTGTAACTCTCTTTCAATAATATAGGGTTCTCTGAGATTATGCTTTAATTACAGCAATAATAAATCAACACTGAAGCCTGCATACTCACAGTTAGCCGGCTACCGGTATCCATTAAATGTCTTATGTATATGCCATAGACCGGATGTATTATTTAATACAGAACAAAAAGTAAAATGAAAAACAGCAAATTATAAATATATGAAGTAGCCAACCACTATCCTACTGTTACTATTATACCGTCAGGAACAGGCAGGAAATATGAAGAACGGCTTGAAAACAATAGTATTATGGAAAAGAGGAAGTGAACATGCATGGCCAATCTCAGGCAACCAAATGCAAATGAGGCTACAAGGACCTTCAACCGGTCAAAGAGCGTCGTACCAATGTCAGGTATCTGCACACGCTGTGTGGACGGATGCCGGGGGAATTGTGAGATATTCAAATCAACATTCAGAGGCCGCGAAGTAATATATCCGGGGCCATTTGGCGAGATTACTGCAGGTGGGGATAAGAACTACCCTATAGACTATTCGCATCTCAATATCCAGGGATATGCAGTTGGTGCAGTGGGCATGCCGGAAGGAATAGTCCCTGGTCCGGAAACAGCCAGATTCCCAGATGTGAACACGGAAACAGAGTACGGATGGAAACGAAAAGTACAGATGAAGGTGCCTATTTTCACCGGTGCGCTCGGTTCTACCGATATTGCAAAAAATAACTGGGAGCACTTTGCTATAGGTGCTGCTATCTCGGGCATTACCATAGTATGTGGTGAAAATGTCTGTGGCGTAGACCCGGAATTGAAACTGGGAAGTGATAACCTCGTCAAAGAGTCACCTGAAATGGATCGCAGAATAGAGCTTTACAATAAGTTCCATGATGGCTATGGCGAAATGCTTGTCCAGATGAATGTAGAAGACACACAACTTGGAGTTGCAGAGTATCTTTCAGGCAAGCACAATATGGAAACCATAGAGCTTAAATGGGGACAGGGAGCAAAATGCATTGGTGGTGAGATCAAGGTAGACGATATTGGTCGTGCCATCGAATTAAAGAAAAGAGGATATATAGTCACACCTGACCCGGAACTTCATTCTGTGCAGGAAGCGTTCAAAGTAGGCGCGATCAAGGAGTTTGAACGTCACTCCAGACTTGGATTTGTCACCGAGGAAGGATTCTGTGAAGAATGTGACAGGCTAAGAGACCTCGGTTTCAAACGCATCACGCTTAAGACAGGGGCATATTCCATGGCAGAGACCGCAATGGCAATAAAGTATAGTTCTGAGGCCAGAATCGACCTGCTCACATACGATGGGGCACCAGGAGGAACCGGAATGAGTCCATGGCCTATGATGGAGGAATGGGGAGTTCCGACTTTCTACTTGCAGGCAATGGTCTATGAATTTGCCCAAAGGCTTTCAAACCGCAGGGGGGTAAGAGTACCTGATCTGGCAATAGCCGGAGGTTTTTCCAGTGAGGATGGAGTCTACAAAGCACTTGCAATGGGTGCCCCCTATTTCAAAGCTGTATGTATGGGTCGTGGGCTGATGATCCCGGGAATGGTTGGGAAGAACATAGGTAAGTGGCTAGAGGAAAAAGACCTTCCTAAGACCGTTTCAGAGTTCGGGAATACCAAAGAAGAGATCTTTGTACATTATGAAGAACTCAAAGACAGGTATGGCAAAGATATGGAATACATCCCTCTTGGAGCTGTAGGTATTTATTCATATTCCGAAAGAATCAAGGTAGGATTACAACAATTAATGGCAGGTTCCCGAAAATTCAACATATCTTCAATCTCACGCAATGATGTAATGGCACTCAGCGAGGAAGCTGCAAAGGTATCAGGTATTGCTTTTGTTATGGACGCGTACAGGGATATTGCTGAGGATATCCTTGACAGTTGATATGGTCAATTGTGGTGTTCACGGCTTCCACCCGGAAGCCAGTTGCGCTTATAAGACCATTGTACTGCTGTATATATAATATAAGGTAAAAATGTAATGCTAAGATCGAAGGAGGAAAAATTGAGCAGTACGGCCGAGGCAGAAAACAGTTTTCTCATGTATGCTGACAAAGAGAAAAAGACCAGTGGAGTCCCTCAGCTTGACGAAATAATCCATTATTTCCGTCTGGGGGATAATGTCGTATGGGAAGTTGAGAATCTTGAAGACTACAGGTATTTTGCCAACCGATTCATCAGGCAGGCCATTAGATCTGGCTCCAGGTGCGTTTATGTAAGGTTTACTCCCCATGAGCCCATACTTGAAGCGATGGAGGGGCTTGATATCGTAAAAATAGATCCGGGCAGTGGTTTTGATTTTTTCAGCAGTCAGGTCCACAGGATAATAGAATTTTATGGAATAAAAGTTTACTATGTATTTGATAATCTATCTTCACTCATGGTCGAGTGGGCGACCGATGAACTGGTAGCCAATTTCTTTAAAGTCACCTGCCCTTATCTTTTCGATCTAGAGACAATCGGATATTTCTGTATCACTCGTGGAAAACATAGTCATTCAACAGTTGCAGGCATCAGGGAGACAACACAGGTACTTATTGATTACTATCACATTAACAACATGACATACCTCCATCCTCTGAAAGTCTACGGCCGATATTCACAGAACATGTTCTTACCACATCTGGTATCCGGTCAAAAATGGGAGCCAATATTAGATAGCAGGCAGGCGGCCACCATATCATCTAACAACCGTAAGAAAGTGCTTAAAGCAGGTACTCTCGGAACTGCCCCCTGGGATACGGTATACAGGAAACTGAAATTCCATTATGACATGGGGATTATTGACTCTATCCCTGAGCCTGAAATAATTGCACTAAAACAGGAATTTTCACGGATGATCATAGGTGACCACCCCCGTTTCAATAGCCTTTCAGACAGATATCTTACCCTGGAAGATCTTCTTAGTATCAGGGACAGAATGATAGGATCAGGCCGTATCGGGGGAAAAGCGGTAGGAATGCTTTTATCACGTAGTATTATTATGAGCAGTGAGAACAAAGATACATTTTCAGATATGATGGACCCGCATGATTCATTCTATATTGGTTCTGACGTCTTTTTTACTTTCATGATCAACAATGGTCTTTTTCTGCTCAAGATCAAACTATCGGATAGTTCCGGCATGACAAAAAAAGAGTTTGAGGAAGTAGAAAAAAAGTTTCTGGAAGGGGAATTCCCAGAGGAAATTACCGAACAGTTCAGGGACATGATGGATTACTTTGGTCAGGCACCCATCATTGTAAGGTCAAGCAGTCTGCAGGAAGACAATTACGGAAACGCCTTTGCCGGCAAGTACAGGAGCGAATTCTGTGCCAACCAGGGAAGCCCTGAAGAACGGCTTGAAGCATTCATGCATGCTGTCAAGCTTGTCTATGCCAGTGCACTTAACCCGGACGCTCTTGCTTACAGGAGGACCAGGGGTCTTCAGTACCTGGATGAGCAGATGGCAATACTGGTGCAGCGTGTGTCAGGCATGCCTTACAAAAATTATTTCTTCCCGGCGCTTGCAGGAGTGGCGTTCTCAAAGAACCTCTTCCGCTGGACAAAGCGCATTGACCCGGAGAAGGGGCTCATAAGGCTTGTATTTGGACTGGGAACCCGGGCCGTAGACCGCGTGGGCAGGGACTATCCAAGGATGATAGCAGTCAGCCACCCTGCACTCCGCCCGGAGACCGGGACCAAGGTAATGAAGTACTCGCAATGGGATGTCGATGCCCTGGACCTGGAAGAACGAAAGCTGATAACCATCCCCTTCCGTGATCTTGTGAAAGACTGCGACTATCAAGGACTCAGAATGTTCGTTTCGGTCATGAACGATGGATATCTTACGGACCCCTATACCAACATTATCGACTGTTCGCAGGAAATGGTGCTCACCTTCAACAACCTGATAAAGAATACAATATTTGTTGATACCATGGGACAGATCCTCAGAGTGGTTGAGGAGGTCTACGAGCATCCGGTGGATATTGAATTTACGGCATCTGTCGATCAGATGGGAAATATAAGGATCAATATCGTCCAGTGCAGGCCCATGACAACACCTGGCGGTAATGGGCAGATCATCATCCCGGATAACATTACAGAAGATAGTATCCTGTTCAGATCCAACATGCTCATTAACGAGGGAAGGGTCGGGAATATAGAATACATTGTGTACATAGACCCTCATGCCTATGAAATGGCAGACATGGACATGAAAAGGTCTATCGGGCGTGTTGTAGGAAGTATCAATGAGAAGATAGGCTCAGTGGGTGCAGAGTTCATACTCATGGGACCCGGAAGGTGGGGAAGCAGTAACATCGAGCTGGGTGTCAATGCAACATACAGTGAAATAGACCGCGCTTCCCTGCTTGTAGAGATTGCACGTGAGAAAGCCGGACACACACCGGAAGTCTCCTATGGGACCCATTTCTTTCAGGACATCGTTGAGGAGGAGATCATCTACATGCCGATATATCCTGACATGAAGAATTCGGGCTTCAACGAGGCTTTCTTCAAAAACTCCAGGAACATGCTCACAGACATCCTGCCGGAACACGGAAGGTTCAGCAATGTGGTAAAGCTGATAAATGTCCGTGAGGAAACGGGAGGATCACGTGCAGTCGTCATAGCGAACCTCTATGAACAGGAAGCTGTCTGCTACCTTGAAAAACCCGGCACAGGTAGAACATGGAAACTTGACAAGCTCAAAGGACAGTGGCAGTGACAAAAGAGATAAGGATATCCCAAAAGGGATATCAATCTATGAACTTTATACCCACATCTTTCATGTGGTTACGTATGGCCACATTTACAAGGAGCGGCGTGATCGACTCGACCATGGAAGAGGTTTCAAGAGGGCCGATATCCAGGGGCCGCATTCCGGGAATGTCCCTGACAAGGTCAAAGACGATATTCTTTGAATGCATGCTGTTTCCACATACACCGATATCATAATTGAGCTCTATGTCAGGGTTGGAAAGCTTGCCCGCAGGCACGTTATGGAAAGCTGACACAAGTTCTGTGCCTGCAGGCAACATGGCAGCTATTTCCTGCGCAGCGCTTCCGGCAGGCGGGGTCACATAACAGAAGTAGTCAGCTTTGTAATCCTCCCTGTCATTGGTCGGGATCTCCAGTGGGACACCGTCAGGAACGATTATGCAGCGATCTTTTTCCATGGGCACTACAACCGATATGACAATCTTACCGGCAAGCCCTGGCATTATCTGCTCGATAGTGGAAGCGACCTGGCCATACCTGATTGCAAGCAGCACCACATCTGCTTCAGAGGCTGCCTTTATGTTTATGTCACCTGTGATGTCTGCATTGTAGCCCAGATCGTTCAATATGCCGGTGTATTCAGCCGCTTTGGCCTTTGCTTTTTCCTGCTTCCTGGAACCTACGATTATATGATGCTTCTGTCCCCACCTGAGGGCAAAACCTTTACCAATGCTACCAGTACCGCCAATTATTGCAATCTTCATGATAATCACATCAACAACAATATAACTAATATCTATAACCCTACCTGAGGAAGGATCTATATGGCCTGTGAGCCCAGACCATATAAATGTTACCGGTGAGCCCGTTTCAAAACCCTTCTCAATACCTTTTCCAGCACAACATGAAACATGCAATGTCCAATAGCACTTTAAACACTACATTAAGTCTTTTGTATCTACCTGTCAGCTTTCTGAATCCCATTTTTAATCATGCAAAGAATCATTCTGTTGCTCCTCTATCACATAAGTTTTGGGATTGAAACTTGCAGATCTTCCTCTTTTCCTTCTTTTTGTATTTCCAGTATTAATTGGAACGTTGCTTTTGATCGTTCTGAACCCTGAATGCTTCCTTAATTACACATCACCGTAAGCTGCATCTGCCGGTACTTCTAAGGATCTTGTACCATTTCCTTCTTCTGACATCTTTCAGCCTTCTCCGTGCCGTCACAGAGGGAACATAACACTCAGACATTTATTCCCATCCGCAACCGCTTATCAGGACAAGGAGAATACATTGATGAACTTAAGGCCATCAACTCTCATTCTCCCGATACTTTTTCTCCCGACAATGGGTTATATAGTGGCAAATGTGGTTCAATAAACCCCATCGTTCATCAGAGATGAATTCCATTCACATCCCCATCCTGCTATCGGGTGACGATAGTATTTATAATTTTGAAATGTGCTCCGTTATATTGCATGATCGGATCCGGGAAGAATCAGATCCATCCGCGGTCTTTCATTGCAACGACTACACGCTCGATCGCAACAACATAAGCTGCTGTTCTCATGTCGATGCTGTACTTCTGTGATGCTTCGTACACTGCCTTGTATGCTTCTGTCATCTTCCTGTCCAGACGGGTGTGGACCCTGATCTCACTCCAGTAGTACATGTAGAAGTTCTGGACCATCTCGAAGTATGATACGGTCACGCCACCTGCATTACAGAGGAAGTCAGGGATAACGTGAATGCCCCTCTGGAAAAGGATCTCATCTGCTGCAGGGGTCGTCGGGCCATTTGCAAGTTCTGCGACGATCTTTGCATTGACCTTATATGCATTCTTCTCTGTGATGACATTCTCAAGGGCAGCAGGGATGAGTACGTCCACATCGAGTTCAAGGATAGCGTTGTTATTGATGGGTTCAGTGCCTGGAAGACCTGTAACTGATCCCGTCTTTGCCTTGTGCTGGCTGGCAAGCTCCGGGTCAATACCGTCCATGTTCATTACACCGCCCCTGCTATCACTGATAGCGACTATCTTGCTGCCGAACAGTTCCTTTGCAAGTTTTGCTGCGTAGTATCCGGCATTTCCGTATCCCTGGATGGCAATCCTGGCATCCTTAAGATCGATGCCGAGCACCTTGGCTGCCTCACGGACAGTGTAGAGACCGCCTCTTGCTGTTGCGTCTCCTCTTCCCAGAGAACCTCCCATTGTCAGGGGCTTGCCTGTTACAACGCCTGGCTGGTTGAATGAGGATAGCTTTGAGAACTCGTCGACCATCCATGCCATGATCTTCGGATTTGTATAGACGTCGGGAGCAGGAACATCCTTCCTCGGACCTATAATCTGGGCGATGCTTGCTATGTACTTGCGGCTGAGGCGCTCAAGTTCGCCATCGGACATTTCCTTGGGATTACAGATGACACCACCCTTGCCACCACCCAGGGGGATGTCTACTACTGCACATTTCCATGTCATCCAGGCTGCAAGTGCTCTCACAGTGTCGATATTCTCTTCCGGGTGGAACCTTATACCTCCTTTTGTAGGACCTCTTGCATCGTTGTACTGGATCCTGAAACCTTCGAACACCTTAATAGAACCGTCGTCCATGCGAACGGGGAGTGTGACACGCAGTTCACGCATTGGGTGCCTGAGTATTTCATGTACGCTTTCATCCAGTCCAAGAATAGCTGCACATTTTGCTAGCTGCTTTCTTGAATTTTCAAATGGGTTTTCTGTGGACATTGGTCTTCCTCTTTACATGCGATATATATTTTGAAATAAGGTGGTTAGTAACCTACGTCTTAGTATAAGATATTTTCTATATTCTGGCATCACCCATTCACAAAAAAAGAGGCAGATAGATAGCGTTATTTACAATCATTACAGAGATGGACACACTGAACTGCATAAAAACCATAGTGCGGGCATCTCAGGCAAATTAAGAACTCGTGACGACCCGGCAGCTCAGTCCTCAACTTCAAGTGCATTTATGATATCATTGATGGTAAGCTCCCCTTTTGCCACACGCAGCACCATGGGATAGATGAAGGAACAATCATCAATAGCACTCCATCGCTTCTCCCCTATGGTCCTTATCAGCTCGTCCATGACCTTCCCGCACTTATTGCAATACCTTGTTTCACTTTCGATTCCACAGACAATACATTTCATGTGTCAACCTCCATTTTTATCTTTCCCGCTGATGGGAATCAATGCTTATTTTAAATGTTTGTGCTGATAGTATTTAGTTCTTGAGTCCGGGAACAGAAGTAAATGCCATTCAATGCAAAAAGGCATTCAGCTTCGGATGAAGGAAGAAAAATATACCACAGCGTTATATTAATATTAAAACAACCAGTATTGAGCAGCACTTAAGAACGTCAAGCTGAGGTGAAAGTGTGCCTGATGAACTTTTTGACCTGAAAGCAGGATATGTGACTTTAAAGAACCCTATCGCCCTTGCCCCCATGGGTGGCATAACAGATAGCAATTTTGCAAACGAGTACGCATCTGATGCAGGACTTGTGATACTGGGCGGATACAACCTTGATGAGAGAACACAGCAGGCAGCATCGGAAATGCTTGCAAGGGGCAGGGAGGAGTTCATCTGTAAAGAGCCTTTCAAACTCATAGAAAAAGAGATCAGAGCAGTTGAACCAGGAACTGCTGTTGCCGTGAATGTGAGAAGCAGCACCATCGAGCCACTTCTCATGGCTGCGGAAATAGTAAAGGATGCAGGTGCAATCCTTGAACTGGATGCTCACTGCAGACAGGAGGAAATGACCTCCATTGGCACCGGAGAGGCACTGCTGCATGACATACCCGCACTCAGTGAATTGATCAGAATGATAAAAGGAACAGGTGCAGTTCTCTCAGTAAAGGTACGCGGGAACGTTGTTGATGATATACGGCTTGCAAAGGAAATAGAATCCGCCGGAGCTGACATACTCCATCTCGACGCCATGAAAAAAGGCGAAGGAGCTGATCTCGAACTCATCAGGGAGGTGCGTGATTCCACATGTATGTTCCTCATCTGCAACAACTCCGTTACTGACTTTGGAGCAGCAAAGGATATGTTCTCAAGAGGGGCAGATATGGTCTCCGTTGCAAGGGGCGTATTGAAGGATCCCGGGCTGATCAGCCAGCTTGTAAGCAATGTGAAAATGCTTCAGGAAGACATGGGATGGTACAATGCCCCAAAACATATCTGCAGAGGCGAAGGAGACCTCCGGGGACTTGCATTCTGCTGCCTGCCTGTAAAACAATGTCCGGTACGTGGCAAGATCAGAGAACTGGGGCTGACAGCTCAGGAATTTGCAGACCTTAAAATGGACTTTGCTAAGGGAACAATGCTCGAATACGGGGATAGTACGTGTTTTGGCAGTCTCGTATGGTGTTGTAAGATCTCCAGGCCGTGTTTCCTCAGAGATGGAGTACTGGAAACACTTGGTATTTCTGATGCTGAATACATGCGCCTGAAAAAAGAACTTGCCGACCACATCCTTGAACATGCAAGGTCCGGTAAGCAAACGAAGGCAGACAGATGAGCAAAACAACGACCTTTACGATCAAAAAAGGGAAATATCCGCTGAATTCCTATATCGGACGCTGTGCCCAGCTTGCAATGTGCCTTGAGGTCTCGGCCTCCCCAAAGCCCGGAAACGTTGACAGGCATGATGACTACGAGGACACACGCTACGAGCATTTCCTGGCATCTGCCATCGGCATGTATCCTGTGATGGAGGAAGCCGCCGGCAGATCAAATGGCACCGGGCTGCTCATAAAAAATGCAGTTATGGAAAGTATAAGCTGGCAGAAAGGAGGAAACACTCATTTTGGTGCCATCATACTGCTTGTTCCACTTGCAATGGCAGCAGGAAGGATCCTTAAAGGAAAGGATACATTTACAATTCCCGAACTCACCGAATGTGCCCATGATATCGTGAAAAACACAGACACAACCGATGCCATCGATCTCTACAGTTGCTTCGATGCTGCCGGAGTTAAGGTCAATCCGGTAGAAGAGTTCAGCCTTCAGGATAAGCAGGCCATAGGAGAGATGAAAGAAAAAAAAGTCACACTCTATGAGCTTATGGAAATAGCAAAAGAATATGACCTGATAGCAAATGAATGGATATCGGGTTTCAACAGGTGTGCGGCATGTGCAGAAAACATCGTTGCAGGAATGAACAACGAGCCCTTCTACGGCAGTCCGGGTGCTGACATCAATGACGTGGTGGTCTGTACTTTTCTGAAGACCCTGTCCGAGAATGAGGATACCTTTATCACCACCAAGTTTGACCGAAAGACCTCACTGTCAGTATCTTCCCGTGCAGGATCCATTATACAAAAGATATATAATAATGAAGCTGATTTTTATAATATAAGACCGCTTATACTGGAAATGGACAGGGAGCTCCTGGAAAAAAGAATAAATCCAGGATCCACTGCCGACATAATGATTGCCGGCATATTCATTGCCCTGCTTGCAGGAGTCAGGTATTAATGTTGGATAAGGATATAGACCTTGACAGTTTCGGGATATATGAAGGGATATCCGAAACCATTGTAACAACTATGAGGGGATGGACGCCAAACGCCGCACCCATGGGGATAATAAGAAAGAAGGACAGGCTGTTCATCAGGCTGTTCAAGGGATCGAACACCTATGAGAATGTGCTGGCCGAGAAAACACTGGTTGCAAACGTCACATACGATCCGGTCCTTTTCGTGCTTTCCACCTTCACTGAGCTGGAAGATACGGAGTTCGAGCCAAACAGCTTCAATGGCATATCGGTCTCCCCCCTAAAAAAAGCACAGTGCTGGGTCGCTTTTGAGTGCGTGAACTCCAAACTTACAACTGAGACCTTTGTTTCCGAACTTGTACCAATAAGGGCGCATTTGAACAAATGCAGGATACGCGCTCCAAACCGTGGCTTCAACGGTGTGATCGAAGCCTGCGTACACGCGACCCGATACCAACTGACAGGAGATGAGAAATACCTCAAGCTCATCAAGGCTTACGGGGACATCGTCGAAAAATGTGGCGGAGAAGCTGAAAAAGAAGCAATGGAATTGATATACGATTTTCTCTGAGATCCCTGCCTTCAGAAAGAGAGAACTTAAAAAGAACTTTTATGCACTATGAAAAAAACAATCGCATGGGGCATCACCGGAGCCGGGCACTTTCTTATATCCAGTTTTGATGTATTTGGAAGGGTGAAGTATGAATATGACATCAGAGTGAATACTTTCCTTTCCAGTGCAGCTGAGGAGGTGGTCAGGATGTACGGACTTGAAGGCCAGCTGGAAACCATATCCTCCGGGGATTATCTTGAGGAGGTGTTCCCTGAAACACGACAGGGAAAAAGCTGGCCGAAGACAGGACGTTTCCTCCTTGATAAATATGATGCACTTATCGTAAGCCCCGCCACATCCAACACGGTGTCCAAGATCGCACACGGAACCGCAGATTCGCTTGTCAGCAATGCAGTGGCACAGGCAGTGAAGGGAGGAGTGCCGGTCTACGTGGTACCTGTTGATATAGAAGGTGTCGTGGTATCTGAACTGCCCTTTGGGATCGACAGAGAACTTTGCCGAAAATGTGACCCTTGCCCCCCACGGGACAACTGCCCGAACAATGCCATAACTGACCAGATAGACCTGCTGAAATGCAGCGGCTGTGGGATATGCAGGGAACTTTGCAATTTCAACGCTATAAAAGGCGGGCCTGTGGAGCTGAAGGTCCGCGATATCGATGCAAGGAACGTGGAGACAATGAAAGGCCTTGAAGGCATCACAGTCCTTGAAAAGCCAGAGGATGTGATCGATGTTGTTAAAGAAATGTTACACTAGAGTTTGCCAAGACGCGTCCTTGCCTTTTTCAGTTGGCCCGCAAACATCTGTTTTACAACAAAGGAAGGCGGTGTCAGGCGGCCACCGGCACTTGTCCTGCCTGCGCGGATTGCATCCAGAACCGCTTCCACAGTTCTTTCGTGAGCATCTATCTCTGCATATGTCCTGCCGACCATCTGTGCCTCATGTGCATCACTTCCTCCCACCTGAGGTAAACCAAGCTTCTCTGCAGCTTTTCTGGCCCTGTCATTTGGACCGTTCGTCATGCAGCGGGAATTCAGGACTTCCACAGCATCGATATCAAGACCATCAAGGTACCCTATGCCATGAGATGATATCTTGAAAGGATGGGGGATGATGACCACTGCACCCTGCTCACGCGCTTTTTTAATTGTCTCATCGGGACTCAGGCCAGGCTCTATCCTTTCCCTGACACCCAGAACAAGTATATGACCCCTTGATGAGCTGACCTCCACACCCGGTATGACGAGCTGTTCGGATCCAAGCTCCCGTGCTCTTTTAGCACACTCGATCCCGCCTTCAATAGAATCATGGTCACAGATAGCAAAGCCGTCCAGACCGTTTATAGAAGCATATTTAAGGATATCATCGTGGCTTGCATTGCTATCCCTGGAGAAAAGAGAATGTACATGAAGATCAAAACGCATAGAAGTTTCTAAGAACTGAGAAGATATAAGGATTTTGTGGGATATATGAAAGTTATGGCGAACGGGAAAATAGAAGTTTGTGGTTGGTTGGGTGGTTGGTTAGGATTGGTGGTATTTTTGAAAAATTACCCGTTCGCAAACCTACAAACAACATTATCATATTTAAGTTTTTGCATGTTGCCTGCATACCAGAATTTATAAGGACCTGTTATTTATCTGTGAATGGCCTGACCTTACTGATTATACTTTCCCTGGCTTCCAGATCAACGTCTATCGTGTCACTGTAATCAACACTGTGGACCACACCTTCCCCGAACAACCATGAGAGCATGGACATCCCTTCTTCTGAAAGTGGAAGTGAAACCTTTACAAAATCCCATTTTGGTAAATGCCTGCGTATCTCCCGTTTCAATTCATGGATACCAGAGCCTGTTATCGCTGAAACTGCAACGGGGTTCGGCGCAAGGTATCCAAGCCCCAGCATGCGTGCCTCAAGTTCTTCTCTGGTCAAGAGGTCCGCTTTATTGAATACTGTCACAATAGAGACATCCTGCAGCTGCTCCCACATTGTCTCGTGGCATACGCGAAGCTTACGACGGATGGTTTCCAGAGGCTCACCTGAATCCACGACCAGAAGGACGATATCTGCAAAGAATATCTCATTGAGAGTAGAACGGAAAGCGTCGACCATCCAGTGAGGAAGTTCCTCGATGAAACCCACGGTGTCCGTCAGCAGAACTTCCCTCCCGGCCACATTCAGGGACCTTGTGGCAGGTACAAGGGTCGTGAACAGCATGTCCCTGGCCGGTCTGCTCTCATCCACAAGTGAATTGAACAATGTACTTTTGCCGGCATTGGTATATCCCGCCATGGCTACGAGTGAGAATCCCCTGGAATGGCGGAAATTGCGCAGGGAATCCCTGTCCCTTTCCATATTCTTCAACTCATCCCTGATGCGGGAGATCCTGTTCTTCACATCCTGGGCATATGAGTCCTCATAGCCCCCAAGACCCATAAAACCCGGCCGTTCTTCCTTTTTGAGTATCGAGACTATAGCCCTTGCCTTTGGAAGCTCATATTCCAGCCTTGCAAGCTCCACCTGCAGTTTTGAGCGATGTGTTGTCGCCCTTGTCGCAAAGATCTCCAGGATGAGCTGGAATTTGTCGATCACCTCGCAGCGACAGATCCCGGAGAGATTATAGACCTGCATCGTACTGAGCTGATTATGGAAGATCACCTTGTCCGGGTTTACATCCCGCACTAACTGTGCAAGCTCTTCCACTTTCCCCCTCCCGATCTGATACTTGCGATCAGGATGTTTTGTCTGTGTCACTTCGGCAACAACAGTGTAACCGGCAGAGCCGGCCAGTTCCTCCAGTTCGGTCATCTGGAGCTCATTCTTATGGTCCTCGCTACGGGGATCATTTCTTTTTACAAGTATAGCGCGTTTCATAGGCAGACAGCAGTCAGCAGTTCATTCATCCAGTATCCAGTTCCCTTAGCAGGAATTTTCTTGCACTTAAAGACACATGGTGTGCTATCTCCATGCATCGCCTCTCACTTAAGGATTCCTCATACTTGAAATCCATCGGGAACATGCTGTCGATGATCCACTGAGGACGATTATACATATCGCCAGGCTCTGTGACAACAGTACCTTCAAAATGCATTTCTGATACCGTTTCCTCTATCATTTTCACAACCATTTGAACGTCCGGCGCTCTGTCGGTCCTGAAGGAACGTATATTTATCTGGTTCACCTTCTCAACATGGTCCGGGTTCACAGATGCAGCCACCGCCGCACAAACCATAAGATAATGGTCTTCAATCCTGTGTCGGCCTGAAATATCAACTGCGATTATGTTGAACATCTCATCTAAGAAAATGCTGTATGATATATAAGTGTATACAACCTTCCCCATGTTAAAGGATGCGTTTGACCTTAAATATTACATCAAACATTACATCTTTATCCTTCCGATGTCCAGATACATCATCTTCTCACGATCCCTTACAGCATACAGCATCCTTTTTCTGACACTGTTGGCAAGCCTGACGGCCCTTGACGTCACAGGAAGCATGAACAAATGGTCCGGTGTAATTGCGTGTATCAGGTATTCGGAATGGGATATCTTATCAGTGGACACGATACCTGCATAGACCCTGAAATGCGTACCGAACTTAAAACCGGTCTTTGGAACAAGACCGCAATTGCGCAGGTCAGCATAAACACCGTACTTGCGCAGGAAGTCAGGATCTATAGATGATGCAAGGGAGGAGAATGTTTTGATCTCAAGGTTATTTCCGGTACCGCTGTCCATGATACGTATCAGGCCAAGATCCAGTAAATAGGCGGATTCGACCAGAGAGAGCTGCAGACGCTCATCATCAAGTGGCTTGCCGTAAAACCCATTCTGGTGAAGGTATTGTGAAGAAGCTGCATCCCATACAAGCACGCGGTCCTCGAGAAATGTAGCCCGGATAAGGTCACCTGAAAGCTGGATCATTGCAGTTTTGCCTTTAGGATGCACTTTTTTGACCTCATAGTAGGTAAGATCACTTTCCTCGTCAACTATTGCAAGGATCATCTGTTTGCGTACATTCTCCGCGGCGCTGACCCAGGGAACCAGATCAGACAATGGCATAGGTATGCGTTCGGACCTCACATAGACAAAGCTCTTTGCAGGTGTCTTACCGGGATGACCACCCCTGGGATATACCCTGAAATCGGTAACACCTGACTGCACATAGAAACCCCTTTCCCTGAGGTCCCTGTAGACTATGTATTTCAGTTCGAAATACCGCTGCCTCTTTGAGGCTTCCGTGAAGAGATCCTCAAATCCCAGGACACGCCCGTCCAGTTCAATATCGAGCTTCTTCCTGTAAAGCAGATATGCCGCCTCGACCAGTGTAAGTTCAAGGGTGTCACCCTTGGGACGCCCATAATAAGCCGTTCTGTAGAGCTCATTTATTGCCTGTTTTCCCGAAAGGACACGGTCGTGCATAAGTATTCCTATCAATCAGGTCACCTGTGGAATTGAAGAATGGGTCTGGGGGACAGATATCAGACAATCTATTTAATCATAGTGGGATGATGATAAGATAACTCTAAGCTTTGACGATGGACCTTCCAATGGCCATGATAATTTAACCGTTCAAATAACATCACAAATAAAAAGCATAATAAATAGGACAATGGAGATATTACAATGCAGGAAGATCCCCTGGAAATAATAAAGAATACAGACCCCGAACTGTTCAAGCTCGCCGAGAACGCACGCGCGGCAGCACTCGGTGAGGGAGCGATACCCGTAAAGTATAAGCTGCTCATTGCAATGGCCCTGGATGCCGCTGAAGGTGCGGAGAAAGGGGTAATGGTACTTGCCATGCAGGCCATGGCTGCGGGTGCCACAAAGGAGGAGGTAATGGAAGCTGTACGGATAGCTTACCTCATTTCCGGAATCGGAAGTGTGTACACGGCTGCAGGGGGACTGAAGGGTATACTGTGAGACCTGATTGAGAGGCCAACAGCAGCCCCTCCATTTCCTTCAGGGATTGAGCACGTAGATGAAGTAATTCAGATAAGCTGCAAAAGTAACCCATATGATATAAGGTAAAAGCAGCAAGCTGGAGGGCTTTGATATCCTGTAGAACAGCACTATTGTTGCCAGAATGGCAATCCACAGGAATATTATCCCAATCAGTCCCATGACAGGGGACCGCAGGCCGAAGAACAGCACGGACCAGAGGAAATTCAGGAAAAGCTGGAGGCCGAACACAGACATCGCGGTCCTGGCCCCTGGCTCCTCCCGGTCCTTCGTCCATATAATGTAAAGTGCAACACCCATAAGCAGGTAAAGAATTGGCCAGACGACCGAGAAAGCCCAGCCAGGCGGAACAAAAACAGGTTTTTCAAGGGCCACGTACCAGGTCTGGATCGAAGACGCGGTGAACATCGCTCCCAGGATACCTGCGAGCTGGCATACAACCAGCGACTCTGTAAGTTTCTTCCAGTCGATGTTCCCGGCACGCAGAACAGATCACCACTATATAGTTCTCATGAGTCCCATATAATTGTCACGGAACAAAGACTTTCAGATCATTCAGAATAAGAACAAAATTCATTATCCAATAGCAGAATATATCGGGCTGTGGAAAACTGTAAGGGACTGGCAGGAATACTGGTCCGTTGCAATGCCTATAACAAACAGGCCGGGGATAATCCCAATACTGTAGATGTACTTTTCCAGGAAAGATATAAAATACGGATCCTATAACTGGCGTTCCTTCATCACAAAATCCACAAAACTGCCCGCAAACTCCCTGTAAGAGCTTGCGACCAGATGGGCATAGCATCCCAGAGTATTGTTCACCGTAAGCCCGTCCCAGCCGTCGATGATACCGGTGCCGCGGGAAATCCTGATGGCGAACTTCGCATCCTTCGGGATGCCGGTGACCTCGGAGTGATGGAATTCATGGCCGCGGAAGGAATTGCCAGTTCTGCCGATGACAGTATCCATTGCCAGGGAGCCGATATTGTAGCTGACCACACGCTTGTGTCCCATCAGCGTGTGTCCGGGAAGTGCGCCCACCATCTCATGGGTGGATTCCGGCATCTCGGCCATATAATGGGCTCCTTTGCCTTTTACACCTGTGCTTAACTTTTCGGTCAGGTACATCAGGCCGCCGCATTCTGCATAGATGGGCAGGCCTGAGAGTGACGCATCAAGGATGTCCTCACGCATGTAAACATTGTTCTCGAGTTCTGCGGCGAAGAGCTCGGGATATCCGCCTCCGAAGTACAGTCCATCCACATCAGGCAGCTTGCTGTCATGGACAGGGCTGAAGTATTCGATCTTCGCCCCTGCCATTTCCAGCAGTTCCAGGTTGTCATGGTAATAAAAATTGAAAGCCTCATCAAGGGCTACGCCGATGACCGGTTGCTCGCCTTCAATTTCCCGGCGGGAGAAAACGGTCCTTGATGGCAGTTCAAGCTCAGAAGTATCATGGGCAATTTCCAGCAGGCGATCGATCTGAACACCATCCTTGATGGCATCCCTGATGAACTCTATCCTCTCATCGAAATTATCAGCCCGGCGACGTTCCTCTATCGCAGGAACAAGACCCAGGTGCCTCATGGATATCTTCATGGAACTGTTGCGGCGGATCACACCTATGACAGGGATGCCCGTGTAGTGTTCAATTGCCTCGGTTGCCTTCTTTGCATGCCTTGGCCCACCGATATTGTTGAGGATGACACCTGCTATATGCACATCCCTGTCGAATTCCCTGAAACCGTTAACCAGAGCTGCAGCAGAACGCGTGATGCTCCTTGCGTTGATGATAAGGATGACAGAGCATTTCAGTATCTTTGCGATCTGTGCCGTGCTGCCTGTATCCGTAAAACTGTCAAAGCCTTCATACAGGCCGCGTACACCCTCGATAATAGCAATGTCTGCACCATCGTCAACTGTCGCGCCGTGGATGAAAACGTCCCTTACACCCTCCCCATCCATCAGGAAACCATCCAGATTACGGGCTCTGCGGCCTGTTATCTCTGAATAGTAACCTGGATCGATATAATCCAGGCCTACCTTATAGGGCTGAACCCTGTAACCAGCCTCAGTAAGAGCGGCAAGCAGGCCAATAGTGATGGTTGTCTTGCCGGAGGAAGAACTGCCTGCGGACAGGAGTATTCTCGGTATGTCCTTTGTTTGCGGTATTGGGTAGGTGTCGGACATGTGGCAGACCTTCAGCGTGTCAGTTCACGCAGCCTTTCATCTTCAAGGGCTTCAGGCAGGACAGAACTGTTGTTGTTGACGATCGACCTGGCAAGCTCGCGATAGACACCGGCAATCGAGGAGTCCGGAGCTTTTTCAAGCACAGAGAAGCCGTCCCTTTCGCAGTCCTGGACTATCTGCTCCTTTGGTATGAAAGCCATGAGCTTGCTGCCTATCTCCTCCGAGAACTTCCTCACGATCTCCTCTTCGCGGGTCACACTTCTGGAATTGCAGATGATCCCCGAAAGGGGCGTATTGATCCTGGCAAGTCCCCTGCATATATTATTTGCAGCATAGAGGGGCATGTATTCACCAGATGTAAGGATATAGGCTTCGTTTACCAGGCCCTTGCGTATGGGTGCAACAAATCCCCCACATACAATATCACCGGGCACATCGTAGATGATCAGGTCCATATCGGCCATGAACCTGCAGACCTTACTCAATTCCTGTATGGCAACGATGATGCCGCGCCCGGCACAGCCGATACCGGGTTCCGGTCCGCCGACCTCCACGCATTTTACACCCTTGTAGCCCTCAAATACAACATCTTTCTCGGTCACATCGATATGCTGCCTCAGAAGGTCAAGGATGGTGGGTATTCTCCTGCCGCCAAGAAGGGTGATGGATGAATCACTTTTAGGGTCACATCCTATTATCATTACCCTGTAACCATCATCCGCGCAGGCTGCCGCAACATTGGAAGCAGTGCTGGATTTACCGATGCCGCCTTTTCCATAGATGGCAATCCTTTTCTGGGCCGTCATTCAGGTTCACCTCTTATCATGTCCTTTGCCAGCTCACGTATCGTCGCACCGAACTCAGATTCCACGATGTGGTTCACGCCAAGTGTCTTTGGATGCAGGTCGATCTCCACAAGCACATTCATGTGCCCCATTTCCTTTAACGGGACGACCTGCCTTGGACCATTGGTCACTGAGATCACCTCCATTCCCAGAAGGTTTTCCATGGGTACTGCGTGTGGCACACCTGTAATGACAGCAAAGTCAAATTCACTGTATTTTGTGGCGATGATCTTGCTTACCTTTTCCCCGGCAATGGGATACTCATCCATGCCACCTATATTCTCATGGATCTTGACACCCTTTTCCATGAAGTCATCCATTATACATTTTGCATGGTGGCGGACACGCGGGAGACCCACACTTTCGTCCACATTTGCCATATTGATGACATTGTCCTGTTTGCCAAGCATTGCAGCGACCTCGTTGATTGCAACGGTGATGTCAGCGAACATGTAACCGGTCTCTTTCTTGGCATTCATTATGGTCAGACAGCGCTTGCCTTCTTTCAGGTAATTGATCACTTTTTCAGCGACCTTGTACTTCAGGTCGCCTCTGGAAGGTTCAATGTACTCCCTGCTCGCAGCACCATGGAGTTTCTCTACATTGGTCGCTTCCTCAAGAAGGAACTTCTGTCTTTCAAGCTCCTTTGCATCGATGATGCCTGCATCGCATGCTGATTCCAGGGTAAGGAGAACACCTTTGGTGTTATTAGGGTATCCTGCGTGCACCTCTACCTCTATGACAGGCACGTCCAGGTTTGCATCCTGGACAGGTTCACGAAGATCCTCGCCGATTATCA
>JAFGCK010000095.1 GCA_016932675.1 Methanosarcinaceae archaeon
AAAAGACCGGTCTGGCCAATGATAAGAAACAGGGATCCTGGGATCACAGCCCGTCCACGAATGCCCCGATCCTCTCAAGTGCTTCCTCGATCTCTTCCATTGAGGTTGCATAGGAGCAGCGCAAAAATCCCTCGCCGCACTCGCCGAATACATTGCCGGGAATGGTGACGACCTTCTGCTCGAAGAGAAGACGCTCGGCAAACTCCTCGGAGCTTAAGCCCGTGCTCTTTATGGAAGGGAACGTGTAGAAAGCGCCCCTGGGCTCGAAGCAGTCAAGTCCTATCCTGTTCAGCCCGCTGACGATAAGGCGGCGCCTGCGATCGTAGTCACGCACCATGCGCTCCATTTCACCGTTGCCGTTGCGCAGGGCCTCGATGGCGCCGATCTGGGCGATTATGGGTGCACAGAGCATGCAGTACTGGTGGATAAGCATCATGGAATAAATTATCTCCGGGGGGGCCATGGCATAAGCAAGTCTGAAACCTGTCATTGCATATGCTTTGGAGAAACCATTCAGCAATATGGTCCGGTCCCTCATTCCTTCCAGGGAGGCAAAGCAGGTGTGTTCACCATTATATGTCAGGCAGGCATAGACCTCATCGGAGATCACCATGATATCATGTTCTGCAACCACATCGGCTATGGCTTCAAGGTCCTTTCGACCCATGGTAGCACCTGTGGGATTATTTGGATAATTAAGGATCAGTGCCTTGGTCCTGTCCGTAATGGCCGCTTCAAGGTCTTCCGGCAACAGCCTGAAATTGTTCTCTATACCCGTCATCACCGGGACAGGAACCCCCCCTGCGAACATCACAGATGGCACATATGCAACATAGGATGGCTGGGGCACTATGATCTCATCACCGGGATTTGTGATTGCACGGATCGCAACGTCAAGGGCTTCACTGACACCTGACGTCACAAGTATTTCCGAACCGGGATTGTAAGATACATTGTATTTTCCGGAAAATGTCCCCGAGATCTCCTCACGAAGCTCGATAAGACCATAATTGGAAGTGTAGGATGTCTCCCCGCATTCAAGGGAGTGGATACATGCCTCCCGGATATGCCACGGGGTAACAAAATCCGGCTCGCCTACACCAAGGGATATCGCATCGTCTATCTCAGAAGCAAGGTCGAAATAGCGGCGGATACCTGAGGGAGGTACCTGTTTCATCACATCTGCAATGAACCTGGAGGGACGGCATGTTCTTCTCATTCATCATACTTCCTTTAGTTATGATAAGTTTCAAGAATAATATTTATAGACGAAGTTAAGGTGTAACAGGTAAACGTGCAACATGGTCCTGTTCATGAAGGATGACCCCGTCCTCCTTATAGGTCTTGAGGACAAAGTGGGTTGTGGTGTGCTGCACCTGCTCGAGGGTGGATATCTTCTCCGCAACAAAGAAAGCGACCTCTTTCATGGAACTTCCGGATACAGTCAGGGAGAGGTCATACTGCCCGGAGAGCAGCCTTACCGACCTAACCTCAGGGAACTTATAGAGACGTTCTACAAGAGCCTGATAGCCCAGACTGCGCTCAAGGCTGACCTTCAGTTCGATTATAGCATATACGTTCTCGTCACCTGCAAGGTCCCAGTCGATCACGGTCTTGTATTTGCGGATGATGCCGCTGTTCTCCATTTCCCCGATGATCCTGCTTACCTCTTTGACAGGAACACCTGTCAGGGTTGCGACCTTCTCATGTGTGATCCTTGCATCTGCCTCGAGACATTCAAGAATATGACGCGTCCTTTCATCCATATTCAGCAACCCCTTCATGATAGAATAAAATCAGGCCGGAATCATTCCAGCAATACTGCGTTCACTACACCATCCTGACCCGGACGACTTGTGATCCTGGCATTGCCGAGAGATGTCTTTACAACTGAACCTTTTGTAAGGATGTTACGCCTGACATAGTGTTCATTTGCAGCATTCTCCACAACGGTCTCAATTGTTGTTTTCCGGGTATTCCCCTGGGAGTCGGTGACGTTTGCACTATTGCACTGCAAAAGCCTTACTTTCCGGTTACCGCCTGTTGTGGAAATGTTCTTCCTCTTGGCCTCGTGTATGTGTGTGTCAGCAGACTCACGACCTAATTCGTATTTCCTCTTACCACGTGCTGCCTTGATCTTGGCACCTGTATATGTCCTTCTGGATCTGCCTTGCCATTTCATTATATATCCTCTTGATTAGTGTGAAAAGTGGATTTGACCATCTTCCAGGTCAAATATGACTTATGAACGTATCATTAATAATAAGATTGTATATGAACTTTTCGAATGGCTTCAAGACCTGCGCTCGTAAAATAGTTTCATGGACCAGACAAAGAGAAGCAATTTTGCAGGCATGCACAAATCCAAAGCATTGATAAATATTGTAATCACTAAATAGAACACATGCTTCGTGTAATCTTTCTCGGGACAGCAGGGTCCCTTCCTACAACCAGCCGCAACACTTCAGCCGTTATGGTCAACCTTGAAGGTGAACTTATGCTATTTGACTGCGGAGAGGGAACGCAACAACAGATGATGCGGGCAAAAACAGGGATGAAGGCATTGTCCTCGATTTTCATTTCACATTTCCATGCCGACCACATACTTGGCATACCCGGACTTATACAGACCATGTCGTTTCATGGGAGAACTGAAACCCTGAAGATATATGGACCTCACTGGGTACACGAATTCGTAAGGATACTGAGTGCGCTTGGATACTACAAACTGCGCTTTGATATAGAAGGCGTCGACCTTGAGCCTGGAGATATCGTCAAAAGGGACGGGTATTCGATACATGCCATCGGCACGGTGCACAGCGTACCAAGTCTTGGTTATGCACTTATAGAGGACAGGCGCACCGGGAAATTCGACCCGGATAAGGCAATGGAGCTTGGCATACCCCCAGGACCATTGTTTTCCAGGCTTCACAGAGGAGAGGCTGTAGAGGTAAATGGTAGAACGGTCCTGCCTGAAGAGGTGGTAGGACCCTCACGGCCCGGGAGGAAGATAGTCTATAGCGGAGATACACGTCCATGCAGGAGCATACTGGAAGCAAGCAGGGATGCCGACCTGCTGATCCATGATGGCACGCTGGCAAAGGACCAGCAGGAATGGGCCATTGAATCAATGCATACGACCGCCGAAGAAGCTGCACAGCTTGCAAAGGAAGCGAATGTCCGGCACCTCGTACTGACCCATATCAGCTCCAGGTACTCCGATGATGTGAAACCACTGCTCGATGAGGCAAAAGCAGTATTTGAGAACGTCACCATTGCTGAGGATATGATGGAAATCGAAGTGCCATACCGGAATAAAGGATGAGCGATAAAATAAAGATCCGGGAACCGGAGTTTAAAGGAAGGTCCAGTCGAGCTTCCTGTCGTCTGCGTCGTAAAGAGAGACTTCAATGTTCATTTCTTCGATGCCGTAAGGAAGTCTTTTAGCACCTATGTAAAGTATGTCACCAGGACCGTAGCTGAAATCTTCCGGCCTGACCTTTCCAAAATATACGCGTCCTCCTGACCGGATCTCTTCTACAACGACCCCTTTCCACATAAGGGAATCTATCACATTGATGACAACACATTCAAACCTGTCAGATTCGTTTACCTCTGCCATAGTTCCCCGATATATTCGTCAGATTTAAAAAGATGATCCTCATATGTACAGCCTGTCGGGATCCGATGTCACCTGAGAGCCTTTAAGTTTTTTTACAGCAGCATTCAGATCATTCCGGGATACACTATCCCTGTCCTCGATGATCACATTATGAAGTGCGGTCTTGAGCACCTTGCCAACAAGATCCCTCCCTGAAAAACCTTCTGTCATCGCTGCGATTTCCCTGAGGTCGACATCCTTTACAGGGATAGGGAAGGTCTTTACGTTCGACTCAAGGATTGCAAGACGTTCCTTCTCATCCGGAAGCGTGAACTCGATCTCTTCCTCGAACCTGCTGCGTACAGCTGTATCTATCATATCATTGCGGTTGGTGGCTCCTATAGTGCACACACCCGGGCGTTCGATGATCCCATCCATCTCAGTGAGCAATGCATTGACGATCTCGGTTACGTCACCCCGGAGTTCCTGGTGCCTTCTGTCAAGGGCAATAGCATCCAGTTCATCAATAAAGATTATACATGGGGACATTTCCTGTGCACGCTCGTAAAGCTGGTGTATCTGCCGGGCACCCTCGCCAACGAACTCACCTATAAGTTCAGTGGCCTTTACCGGGAGTATGGGGACATGGGTCTTGTTTGCAAGGGCCTTGGCGAACATGGTCTTACCGGTCCCCGATGGCCCGAAAAAAAGCACGTTGCGTGGAGCCCAGCGTCCAAACATTTCGGGCTGTTCCAGAAAACGTTCTATAAGCCTGCATTTTCGCCTTGCGCTGTGCTGCCCTATCACATCATCGAAAGAGACACCTCCGGTGAACTCGACCGCAGGAGTACTGCTGACCACTATATCCTTTACTACTATCCTGGTCTTGCTCCCTATAATGGAGGCAGGAGGTTCCACTTCATTTATCCGGTATGCAAAATCCGGATACATCCGCCTGTCAAAAAGGTATTCACCCTTACGGGCAATGAACCCGTTCCACTGTTCACGTGCATAATGCTCGAAAACGCCCGGATTCTCTATCTCCGGATACTCATCCAGTACGCTGGTCATTGGATAACCTGCCGGCTCAAGAACAAGGAAGTCGGCGGTACTTCCAACAGGGCTTTTGCCTGGATCCCTGCTTACTTTAGTATTTACTTTCTGGATAGTCCTGACTATGAATATCATCTCTTTCAGGTGTATTATGTCTAGAATTAATTGATGCAATATTAAACTTAACCCTTAATTATCGATGATTACCATAGGATATATTTATCAAAATATATAAATAT
>JAFGCK010000096.1 GCA_016932675.1 Methanosarcinaceae archaeon
AATAATGTAAAATGAGCAAAAGTGCACCTATAATAAACAAATTGGCGGTTATATCCAATAACAAATCTCTGTGTTTTTCAATAAATAAATTCATCTGGAATTCTCACAATTATGATGTTGAATAGAGTGATTTTATAAATATAAAACTATTTAAACCATTTGTTCTATTGTATAGGTAAAAGTGATAAATCGCATAAATTACTAAGTTAAAAAATATTGGTGTTGAAACGGCGACATCTGAAGCAGCACTTATTACCAGGGATTTATCATGCGGCCAGGAGTTAAAGAAGTGTCCAGATCCATATGTTATTCAGTATTTGTATTGTTAGTTATCATCATAACCCTGACACCGCTTGCGTCAGCAAGCCATCTGGGAAACGATCGAATTCCTAACTACGGGTTTGAGAACTGGGACAGCGGAGAGCCACTGAACTGGACAACACCCAATAGTGACTGGGATATCATGCAGGTAGGGGGCGAAGAAGGCGACCATGCCCTGATGCTTGAAACCGACAGGTATACCTCACCTGCAAAAGGTATAATGACAAGTGAGGCCTTTGAGGTCGAAAAGGATGACCTGTTCCTTGCCACTGCATGGGTAACAAGCATCAATGCCAGAGAAACAAAAGCAATGATAAGAGGATATGATGATGAGAGAAAAAGGTGGACAACCATTAAAACCTTTAATCCTTCATCGGACAGACAGCATGCCATTATAAAAATAGGTGCGGACATAACCCACCTTCGCATAAGTATAGAGGCAGGATACGTCGATAATGAAGGCATGGGAACTGCCCGGTCCTACTTTGATGAACTTCGGATAATAGACCCTGTCGTGGATAACGTGGAATCCTACATTGAGGAAGGAACAGTAGCTAAGAACAAAGCTTTGTCAATAGGCGCCTATGAACTGACACTTGGAGAAGCAAAGCATAATAAGGTACTTATCAAAGTTTCATCATCGGGGAAAGTAATAGATTCTGCAATAGTGGAACCGTACAAAACTGTAGAGCTGAAGGAAAAAGATGACACATATCTCGTATTCCAGGTCGATGAGATTTTTGTCAATTCAGATCACTCGGAGATAATGTTAAGTCAGTTACTGGCAGGCAGAGCCTCATCGCAAGTCCCCACGATTCGGCCGCTGGAGGAGGAAAAACTTGTATTGTATCTGCCATTTGATGAGGACGAGGGAATTGAAACCTATGATCACAGCGGAGGAGCCAGTCATGGTCACATATATGGAGCTGAATGGGTAAAAGGCATGGAGAACCATTCTTTGAAACTCGATGGTCTCGATGATTATATAGAGTTCCCAGCCACAAGTGACAAATTCGAAGAAGGTGATCATACTTTTTCATTATGGACCAGATCTACCGGGACACGTGACAGTACGAAGTATGTTCTATGTCATTATAACTGGCGCATACTCTGGCAATCAGACAATGAGATCGCCTTTGTAGTGGGCAGAATGAACGATCAGGATGGCCCCAGTTATAGTGTCATAGCCGATGTGTCAGAGATCAGGGAAGAATGGATCCACCTTGCAGGTGTGTACAAACCTTCCGAGAGCAAGATCCTGTTATATATTAATGGAGAGCTTGCCGGGGAAGAGGATATTGGCAAAGACAGGATCTGGACAGATTACGGCAATTATGATCTGTCAATAGGAAACTCCAGGCATGGAGTGGCAACATTCTTTGAAGGGATGGTTGACGATGTCCGTATATATAACAGGGCACTGACCCGGCAGGAGATAAGAAGGCTGATGTCAGAAACACTTGGCCTGTCAGGCATCTCCTCATACCAGAGTTCCATATCACTTGAAAATGGTGTTTTGGTGCCACTTGACAACGGCTTTCAGATAAAATACTATGATACTCCTTGCTCCAGCCTAGCACTCATTGACGGAGAACAGATACAAATGCATTCCCTGGAGAACATCCCGACGGAACAAACATTGTTTTTGAAAAATGCTGAAGGAGTTGCTGTGATCAGACTGAATGTTGAAAGTATCACAAAGGAAAGACTGAACCTTTCAGACATATGGATCTCAAATGAAAAAGCAAATGCTCCTATCCTCAAAATCAGATCGGTCGATCTCCCGGATATAAGAGCATATGCGCCTGCAACTGCCAGAGTGACGATAATCAACGAAGGCCTGAAAACCTATATCCCGGAAAGTCGCAGTAGCATAGACCTGTATCTCGGGGAGGAAAAGGTTGGCAGTTACAGCATATCCGCAGATCTGGCTCCCGGTGAAACACTGGAACAGAGCTTTAAGCTGAACTCGAATAAAGCCGGAAAGAATGTACTGAAAGCTGTTGTTTCTACAGACTATGGAGTTGAGAGCTCGAGCCAATCGATCGTGATCAAAGCTCCAATAAATCCACCCCTGAGCGGGATCCTTTTATTCGCAGAGGAAACAGGATCGGGCATAGCCCTGCACATGGCACTGAGCGGCCCCGGTATCAAGGAAGAGACCTGGAAGGATATGGCACAGGTATCCATAGGAATAATGGATCCTTTTGGTTCCCGTACATTCTACGAGAAGCACCACTCCATATCCGGAACTGGAAAGGTCATAGAGATCCCATACGAGGAATTCTATGAAGGAGATGAACAATATATCATCACCGTTAAGTTCAGGGATTCCGAGAACAGCGTGGTGACACGGATAGCCGGGGAGGACGGGAGCTATGACCCACCTGATAACAAATATCTGCTGCTGTTATTCATGGTGCCGGTGATAACCTATGCAGGCAGAAAAAAGTATTTTGGGAAATTGAAGGGGACAGGACATCATCCTGAAAGAAAAAAAGATAGACGGCATCTGTGAAATGGCCTTATAAAAGTACAAATATCAAAGAATGGGCATGTAACAGGCAGAAAACGAGTTCAGCACTAATAGTATCAATACTTTACAATATTTATGATCATCTTTTATTGTGTAATATAAACTGTTATAAAATACAGCACATAGGGCTTTGTAGAAAACCTACTTCCTATTTTATTTTGACATAATAATTTAAAAAGGATAGTCCCCTGAGTATTACTCACCACAAGAAAAACACATAGGAGATGATTGTTTTTGTTCCAGATTGAAAATCTGGAATTCTCATTAAATCTTTGATTTGATGGCTTATCTAATAAGTACTTAAACTCTGTTGATACAGCGCAAGCTGTATCAGGAAACTCACACCTTCTAATCCATAGTTGTAACCTGACTTCCCATTGAATTAGGCACATATTCCAAGTG
>JAFGCK010000097.1 GCA_016932675.1 Methanosarcinaceae archaeon
ATTTAGGCCTTTAAGCCGGTCCATACAAACCAGAGACCTGGACGGCATATTATATCCGGCATAGCCTGCAGGCATTGTCTTTTGAAATTTTCCCCTTATCCATAAGATATTGGTCCGGCACGATATTCACTGAATCAGTTTCACCCCGCTCACAACAGCATTATTAATCATCGTGACAATCTAGGTATCCTCGAATAAGAGGATGAGAATATGGACGGGAAAAAACAGATATACCTTGCAGGCCCCCTTTTTTCAAAAGCTGAAAGGGACTTTAACCTGTATCTTCGGGACAGGCTGGTGGAGATCGGGTTCGGTGTATTCCTGCCACAGGAAGACGGGAATGACACACTTTCAGGCAGGCTTGAGGAAAGGAGGAAGAAGATCTTCGAAAACGATGTGAAAGGTATCGATGAGTCCGACATCGTTCTGGCCGTGCTTGACGGCGGCAGCGACGTTGATTCGGGAACTGCATGGGAGATGGGATATGCCTACGCAAAGGGCATACCGGTCCTCGGACTTAAGACCGATTTCAGGACCTTCGGAGATGAAGGCATTGTCAACCTGATGATGGAGATGTCTGTTGATAAACTGGAAAGGGACGTTGAGGACATACTCAAAGCGCTTGAAGAATACAGATAGAGGACAGGACTTCATTTTCACCTGCTATTGCGTTGATATTGCGATTCCGGAAATTCAGCTCAGGTGTCATTCACGGCCTTTCCCGCGGATATCCTTTTCAAATATCTCCCCGCATGGTTCTTTTTCAGCAAAGACCTGGCCTTCGAAACAGTAGACCTCAGCACCCATTATCCAGGCATCGTGGGACAGACCTGCTTTGAGGCATGTATGGTTAAGGAACTCGATCTCATCCATATCATGTTCCGGCGCCACCTGGGGAAGTAGCAGACCCTGGCGGTATCCGCTCCTGACTATCAGGCCGTGCCTTCCGATCTCGATGGATAACGGGAGGTCCTTTGGGGCTACATCCAGACGCTTCGGCCGGGTTAGAATGGTAACTTCAACGGTAATAGAAGGCAGTTCATCCTTGCGAACAGGTGGGAACCTGGGGTCCTTCATAGCAGCAGAAAGAGCTGAATCGATAACAGCATGCTTCAAAGGAGAATCTGCATACGGGTGGCCTATGCATCCCCTCAGCTCACGGTTTTTGTTCAGAGTCACAAAAACGCCCCTTGGATCATTGAACACTGGAGGAAGCAGTATCTGCGAGCCGTCTATCATCTCACCGGTCTGCAGGTATGCCTCAATGGCATCCCTTGCAAGCTGCACAGCCTTCTTCCCTTCATCTACCGTAAGTAATGCAACCTTATCATCCATACACATATCCCTCTATCATCAATTATTGCCGATCAGCGATATCCGATCCCTCTGGATAACACAGGCTGGCAGATTTCTGCAAGGCCTGGATAAGGATCTGTAGCTTACTGGTCATTCCTGTATCGTGAGGCAGCATTTTTAAGTGCTTCGATCCCAGGAAGGGGTATGCCTGCAAGATAATCAATACATGCCCCACCACCTGTGCTCAGGTGGGAGAACCTGTCGTCATAACCCAGGTTCCTGATCTCAGCTGAGATATGGCCCCCCCCAGCTATCGAATACCCGGAATGTATGGCTGCCTTTATGATCTCATGGGTTCCCAGAGCAAATGAATCCATCTCTGAAAGACCTGCAGGTCCGTTGAGCACCACGGTCTTTGCACTCCTTATCTCCTTTGAATATGCCACTATGGTCTCAAGACCAATGTCGTTTATCGGAAATCCATTGACCGGAAGCTCATTCACCTGCACCTCAACCCTTTTTCCGTTATCGTTCAGTGCAACGTCGATAGGCAGCCCGATATTGTCGTCGAATTCATTGAGTATCTGCTTTCCACGCTCGATCTGGTCGAGATAGCCCTGGGATCCTATGAAATCCATGTTGGCCTTACCTATATCAACACCATTTGCAGCGAGCATGACATTTGCCACAACTCCTGTAAGGAGCACCTTGTCCGCACTCCCATTGGACAGTACGTTCTCGGCAACCTTCAATGAATCATCGACCTTTGCACCCCCGAGCACAAAAATACATGGACTCTCGCCACCCTTCAAGCTCCTGTCAAGGGATGTGATCTCTTTTTCCATAACCCTTCCGGCCCCGCTTGGCAGCACTTCAGTGAAACCGATGATGGATAGATGGGGACGATGGGATACCGCAAAGGCATCATTTAAGAAAATATCCATCAGAGGTGCAAGCTTTTTAACCATATGTGTATGCGCATGTTCTCTTGCAGGACGTTTCAGGCTTTCCTCTGCGTAGAACCTGACATTCTCAAGCAAAAGCACATCCCCCTTTTCCATGGATGAGATCCTGCTTCTTGCATGGCTGCCGAAAATGTCATCCACATACTCAACCTCTTTTCCAAGATATCGGGACATGCGTTGTGCATGTGGTCTCATTGTGGTAAAATCGCTTTTTCCGGCCCTGCTCTGATGTGCAAGCAATACTACTCTGGCATCTTCAAGGTCCTTCAATGTGGGGATATGGCTCTTTATCCTCATATCATCAAGGATATTCTCCTCAGGGTCCATGGGCACATTCAGATCCACTCGCACCAGGATCGTTTTTCCATCCACATCAAAATCATCGATAGTAAGATAGTCTCTGGCAGTCAAATTTCCATCACCGCTAAATTGTCACCTTTAAATATCTGGCGATATAGGTCTATATACATAATATCTTTATGAGATATAAATACAGACAACTATCATCAATTCTGGTGTAGATAAAGACCAATGACATCATGATTTTTGTGTCCTCTGAGAAAACACGGTCAAAAAACAGCCAAACACTAATATTTGTTGAGATGTAATTCTCATCGGTAATCAATACTGATCTCTGGTGATAGAATGAAGATAATTGGAATTTCCGGAAGTCCTGTGGCAGGCGGTAATAACGATAAGCTCATTGAGAAGATGCTTGATATTGCAGAAGCAAGAGGTTTTGGGACAGAAAAGGTCCTTATATCAGCATCCAGAATCGCTCCCTGTACAGCCTGCGGAGTTTGCGGCAAAGGCGAGAAATGCCCGATAGAAGACGATATGCAGCATGTATACCATAAGCTTGTTGAGGCTGACGGCATCATCGTCTCATCACCCGTATATTTTGGAACCATGACCGCACAGCTCAAGGCACTTTTCGACAGGAGCGTCCTGCTCAGAAGACAGGGCTTTAAGCTGAGTAACAAGGTAGGCGCAGCTATTGCCATCGGAGGTTCAAGGAACGGAGGTCAGGAGAAGACCATCCAGTCGATACATGAGTGGATGCATATCCACGGAATGATCGTTGTCGGTGACGGTGGACACTTCGGCGGGATTCTCAGGAAACCTGCTGCTGAAGATGAAGAAGGTATGAAGACAGCAGTGGATACCATCAATAAGCTATGTGATGTCCTGCAGATGATGAAACTGCCCTGAAACGTATCAGAGGAAGCTGCAAAACCTCTCTTTTCCCTTATTCTCCCGGAGTTCCTCTTTTTCACCCATAACAAACGATTTAAACAAATTGATACATTTGTTATAGGGAGCAATATTCGAACGTGGTGGTGTAAATAATGGAAGAAACAGACAATCTTGAGACTGAGGAACGTAAGTTCAGACCGCCCGATGATTTCGTGAAGAATGCGAACATCAATGACCCTGAAATCTACAGAAAAGCCGATGAGGACCTTGAAGCATTCTGGAGAGGGCTCGCAGAAGAGATAAAATGGTTCAGGGGATTCGACAGTGTTCTTGAATGGGAACCCCCTCATGCGAAATGGTTCACTGGAGGAAAGCTGAATGCATCTTATAACTGCCTGGATGCAAATATCGAGAAGAGAGGGGATAAGCTTGCTATTATCTGGGAGGGAGAGAATAGAGATATCCGAAAGTACACATACGGGGAACTTCTTGAAGAAACTTCCCGCCTTGCTAACGTCCTGAAAGGCATGGGTGTGAAAAAAGGGGACATCGTTACTATTTACCTGCCCATGATACCTGAGATCATCATCTCGATGCTTGCCTGTGCCAGGATAGGTGCACCGCACAGTGTGGTCTTTGCCGCATTCTCAGGAGAGGCACTATGCACCCGTATAGCGGACGCACAGAGCGATCTTGTCATAACCTGTGACGGCTACTACCGCAGGGGAAAGCTGGTCGAGCAGAAGAAAAAAGCAGATTGCGGACTGACCTCCTGCATCAAGGTGCAAAAGGTGGTAGTGGTCAAAAACACTAAAAACGACATAGAAATGAGAGAAGGCAGGGATGTATGGTGGCATGATCTCATGAGAGATGCCGGGACTGTATGTGAACCAGAGGTGATGGATTCCGAAGACATGCTCTTTTTGATGTATACCAGCGGTACAACCGGCAAACCCAAGGGGATCGTACACAGCACCGGAGGTTACATGGTAGGCACACATGTGACTGCAAAATGGATATTCGACCTCAAGGATGATGATATATACTGGTGTACAGCAGACTGCGGATGGATCACAGGACATTCATACATTGTCTACGGCCCCCTCTCAAATGGTACAACGGTCCTGATGTATGAAGGTGCCCCGGACTACCCTGAAAAGGACAGGTTCTGGGATATTGTGGAGAGACATAAGGCAACAATACTCTACACTGCTCCCACAGCCATCAGGACCTTCATGAAATGGGGAAATAAATGGCCCGCAAAACACGACCTTTCAACTCTCAGACTGCTGGGTTCAGTGGGAGAGCCTATCAATCCGGATGCGTGGCTATGGTATCATGAGAACATAGGATCGGGCAGATGCCCCATCGTGGATACCTGGTGGCAGACTGAAACCGGGATGGTGCTTATATCACCCCTGCCCGGGATCACAACTACAAAACCCGGAAGTGCAACTCTTCCGTTCCCGGGTATCAGGGCAACCGTGCTGGACGAGAATGGAAATGAAATGCCTCCGGGAAAGGATGGCCTGCTTGCGATAACAAGACCGTGGCCCAGTATGGTAAGGACCATACATGGAGATGAAGAAAGGTTCATAGAAACATACTGGACCAAATGGGACAGGAACACCTATTTTGCCGGCGACGGGGCAAAACTGGATGAAGAAGGGTATTTCCGTATTAGCGGACGTGTTGACGATGTGATCCAGGTGTCTGGCCATCGTATCGGTACAGAGGAAGTTGAAAGCTTACTTGTTTCACACCCCTCTGTTGCAGAAGCAGGTGTTGTGGGCAAGTCGGATGAGATCAAAGGAGAGGTGATCTACGGATATGTGATATTGAGATCCGGCCTGTCCGGAGACAATGAACTTAAAAATGAGCTTATTGACCATGTTGCTTCCAATATCGGACCTTTTGCACGCCCGAAGAGGATCATCTTCTCCGAGGAACTCCCAAAAACCCGCAGCGGCAAAATAATGCGCAGGGTGCTCAAAGCCATAGCCAATGGGAGGGAAACCGGTGACGTTACCACGTTACAGGACCCTGGTGTCGTAGAGGAACTTAAAAGAAGGACAGAGGAAAACGGGCTTATTTAAGTCTGCAGGCCTTGGAAATACGGCTGATCCCTTTATTTTCATTCCTCGCTTTCAGAGTTCCAGTTCCATGCTTTCGGCGATCGCTTTCAGGTCAACATGCTTTTCCAGCAGTTCGACTATCCTGTCAAGTTTCACCTGCTGTTTTATGTGAGCATGGCCAATGAGCTGCTCCATCCTCTCTATAGTGCTCATCGTATCACCACGGACAAGGATCACAGGGATGTCAGCCTCTTCGGCACTTGCAAGAACAGCACCGCTTGGCAGCATATTTCCGGTCAGCACCAGGCATTTCACTCTTGATTCAATGGCAGCCATCTGTATATCGGACCTGTCACCTCCGGTTATCACGGCACTGTTGGGTACCCTTCTGAAATATTTAATAGCAGAGCCTGCTTCCATGGCACCTACAAGATAATTATCAACAAATTCATCGAGCCTGTCCACACCTACAAGGACCTCTGCACGCAGACCTTCAACGATCTCAGATATAGGTATCGAACGGAGTGTCTTGTCCTGCGGGATAACCCCGAAGACCCTGATGCCTTTCTTTTCCAGGAAGGGAACAACAAGCTCGGAGACCCTTTCCATCATGTCCTCCGGCACCTCGTTAAGTATAATGCCCGCAAGTATTTTCGGATCCTGTATTATACGCAGATCGCACAGTATCCTGTCGACCGCATATATGGAATCAAAACGTGTCACCAGCAGCATCCTGGTCCCGAGCTTGGAGGCTATCTCCGGGTCTGAAAGGTCATACATGGCCCCCCCTCCGATACCACCCGTGCCTTCTATCAGGATAACGTCCTTATCCTGAGAGATTGCCGAATAGGCCTCCAGGAGTCTCTCATCAAGGTCCTTTTTCACACCGGTCAGTGCATCGTCTATCAAACTGTCTGTCAGGAGGATAGGTGTGATGAGCTTTGCAGGATCATCAAGTCCCAGCATTGCCTTTATGCCTTCGGCATCCTCATCAGTGAGAGAACCATGCACGTCTATCAGAAGATTCCCCACCGGTTTCATGTACCCAACCACATAACCCTTGTCCCGGAATATCTTTCCCAGCCCCAGACAAATAGAACTTTTGCCTGAGAACTTCTCTGAAGAACTAACCAATATCGATGCCATTATCTTGCTCCCTTGAACCTGATCTGTAATATTTTGATTTCTGCACTGTTACCTTCTTCCAATGAACCTTACTCTACATCTATAGTGAACCTTACATCCATTGCAACACAACCCTTCCCATCCTCCATGACCATCAATGGATTGATCTCGAATTCCAGGATCTCGGGGAAGTCCGTTACTAGTTGAGATACCCGCATAAGTGTATCAATGATGGAATTGATATCCGAAGGGGTCTCACCCCTAACACCTGCGATCAAAGGATAGGTTTTGATCGATGATACCATATGTTTTGCTTCGCCCATGATTATCGGTGCCACGGCAAAGGAGACATCCTTGAGGAATTCCACATAGGTACCGCCAAGCCCGAACATGAGCAAAGGACCGAACTGAGGGTCCCGGTTCATACCAATGATGACCTCTTTTCCACCTGATATCATCTTCTGGACCTGGACACCCGTTATCCTTGCCTCCGGCATATAACGATGGACATCCGACATCATGGAATTATAGGCACGTTCCACATCATCTGCATGCCGGAGGTTCAGACGTATACCTCCCACATCGGTCTTGTGGGATATGTCCGGGGAAACTATTTTCATGACAACCGGATAACCTATCTCTTCAGACACAACTATGGCCTCAGGAAGTGTCTTAACGATCCTGGAATCGACCACCCTGATACCATATGAGGACAATATGTCAATGGATTCAAGACCCAGGATGCGCTCCCTGTTCGATATGGCCTTCCCTATAAAGGCATCTGCAACATCCCTGCTTTCAATGCTTTTGCTTTTCACTGGCTGATCGTATTTTCTGTTCCTTACGGAATGATATGTACACAATGCACCCATGCTGGCAACGGCCCGCTCCAGGGAAGGATAATTCGGGATACCATTCTTTTGCAGCAGATCTTCCCCCTCCGAGATACGTGTCCCTCCTGCAAGATTGCACATGATCGGTTTTTCGGATCCGCCTATGATATCAACTATCTTCTCTGCGATCTCAGTCACGTCGGTCATTGCCTGGGGAGATACAAGAAGGATTATACCGTCCACGTTCTCATCAGCAAGTACGGTATTCAGGGCATGTGCATACACATCTGCGCTGGCATCCCCCAGCACATCCACAGGATTGTACAGGTTTGCAGCCGGGGGCAGGATATTCCGTAATTTGCTTATAGTTGATTCACCGAAGGATGTAATGTTCAGTCCGGCGCCGGAACATGCGTCAGCTGTCAGTATTCCAAGGCCGCCTGCATTGGTGAGAATGGCGATGTTCCTCCCTTTCGGGAGGGAATATGATGAAAAGGCCCGGGACAGGTCGAGCATCTCTATCAGAGAGTCGGCCCTTATGACACCGCTTTGCATGAAAGCTGCGTCATAGGCTGCATCAGAACCTGCGAGAGTGCCTGTATGAGAAGATACTGCCCGCGAACCTACCGAGGTACGCCCGGATTTTACAATAACTACCGGCTTGGACCGGGTAACACGTCTTGCAATACGGATAAAGTCAGGCCCATCCTTCACGCCTTCAAGATAAGCAGCAATGACCCTGGTGGAAGTATCCTTCTCAAAGAACTCAAGAAAATCGTTTTCGTCCAGGTCTGCCTTGTTCCCCAGGCTCACAAACTTGGAAAAGCCTACATTTGTCCTGTCTGCCCAGTCCAGGGCCACAGTGCAGATGGCACCGGATTGTGACATCATGGCAATACTGCCCTTATGCGCCATGTTTGCCGCAAAGGTGGCATTGAGACCCGAACCTGTGTCGATGATGCCAAGGCAGTTGGGACCTACCATCCTGATACCGTGTTTATTGCATATCTCCACACATTCACGTTCCAGACGGGCACCTTCGACGCCCGCTTCCTTGAAACCTGCTGATATAACAACGACATTTGCTACACCCGCCCGGCCACACTGGTCTATGACTCCGGGGACAAGTTTTGAAGGGATCACTATGACGGCAAGCTCAACATTGTATTCTTTCGGGACATCAAGAATGCTCTGATAGGCACGCAGACCCAGGATCTCACTGTCGTTGGGGTTTATTGGAATGATGTTCTCAATGCCGTTTGCCATCAGGTTCTCAAGTACAGCCCTTCCTACCTTACCTTCTTTCCTGGAAGCACCTATCACTGCCACAGCATTCGGATCAAACATTCTTTCAAGCATACTGTTCCCTGCATCTCCCTTGCTAACCTTAGGTCACGATTATACATAAAATATTGGGGAAGAAGGCGATTGAACGGGCAGCCACAAAAAAGATGGATCAGTAAATTGCGCCTGGCAACAGACTAGAGTCTGCCACGCCGGTAACGTTTGCCATCATAGTTTCCAAACTTCACCCGGACCTTCTGGTAATATTGTTCACAATACTCTCTCTTATTGTAGCCGATCACTCCAATGGAAAACACTCCAAGCAGAACAAACATGAAAAGATAGGAGACCGTTGGCTCTTCTGTCCCGGTAGCAGCGTTGCTCCCTGATGCTGTCATGTCAACCACTGAGTTTTTAATGAACTGGACCCTTGATAAGGGTTCGGTCCTTTCCCCACTTCCCTCCTCATTTGCGACCTCTGCTTTTACGCTTGATATCGCAAATGGCGAAAAACCGGGGGTATCTGCAATATAGCAGAAGCACTCATCGCTACTGTCCGTTCTGGAAGTTGGCAGCTGTTCCCATTCATTTCCGGAGTACCTCAGAAGTTTTATAGAATCCGGGTCAATTCCTTTATCATCCATCCAGCTTTTTTCTACCCTGAAAGCCACCTTTGCAGAGGATACGAGCTTCGGAAGGAACTTTCCATCACCCATCCATATGTTGACATTCTTATATATCTCCCCGGGAGGGGGCTTTGAAACGAGTGAGGAGGTATCTTTTAACATTTCAATAACAGCTTTTGTCTGCCCGCCATTGAGATCTGCAGTGAAGCTTACAGAAATTATACTGTTACCCTCTTTTCCGAAACTGAAGACTGTCTCTACATCCCTTAGAACTGTCCTGATGGCATAGTCCTTGAATTCGATGTTCTCATAATCTTCACCGGTGGTCTGGGAACCACCTCCTCCGCCCCCGCCTCCTCCACCTGAACCGGTGGATGTCGTGGGATTTGTCTCATCAACTGTTTGCGATGCTTTTTTAACTGTTATTGATATCGTTTCGTAATCTCTCAAGCCCCCTGCATCAGTGACCCTGAAAGATACCGTGTGCAGACCCTCCTGGCCGGGCGCCGGGGTCCAGGTGAAATGACCGTTTGAACTGTCGAACATAGCTCCAGAGGGCAGGCCGCCTGCAGATAGGGACAGGTTGTCATATTCATCATCATCAGCACTTACAGTAAAGGACAGAGCATTGTTCACATTAACAGTCCTGGAGCCGATACTGTTAATTTCAGGGGGCATATTTGCTTCCTCCACATATATAGTGGTAGTAGTATCTGCACTTAGATCGCCATCGGATACTGTGAACTGTACATCGTAAATACCGGAATCAAAGTAACCGGGGGTCCAGATGAAAGTGTTCCCACGGAAAGTCCCAAATGACTTATTGGTCGAAATAGAGAGAGGATCACCATCAGCATCCGACACACTGATATTGATAATTAGGGGCTCCTTTTCGTCAATAATGTAGTTATTTACAGGCGCTATCTCCGGGGCTCTATTGATATCGTTTACGTCAATTAGAATTGTTGCAAATGATTTGAAAGTGAATATACTGCTATCCAATACCATAAATTCAACAATGTGGGTACCTGCCTGTTCAAATGAAGGGGTCCAGTCAAAAGACCCGGATGTACTCTCAAAGGTAGCGCCCTCTGGAAAAGTCCCCATTGAATAAATAAGACTATCCTGCATATCTTTATCAGTTGCACTCACCACAAACGACAGGGTACTGTTCTCATCTGTCGACTGCGAAGTGATAGGATCGAAGACAGGAGGGGAATTTGAAGTTCCAACCATTATCTCTGCCCTCTTTTCACTTGAAAAGGCCACCCCGTCACTTACCACAAAATCAATATCATTTTGTCCGATATCCATATCAGATGGGATCCAATGAAATGTTCCGGTGACATTATCAAAAACAGCTCCATCTGGCAGAGCACTTACATTTGAAAAAATGAGATGATCATTATCAGGATCAAAACCGAACAATTCTATATCCACCACCTCATTTTCCATCACTGTCACGTCTGATATCGAATAGAGAACGGGGGGGCGATTTACATCCCTGACACTGACCTTTGCAGTCCGGACCACTTCTGTACTACCATCACTTACTGCAAAGTTTATCGTATGGTTGCCTGAATCATCGTAAGAGGGCACCCATGAGAACTTGTTACCGGATATGGTCCCAAAAGACACATCCCTGCTGAATTCAAGAATATCCCCATCCGGATCAGAAGCTTCAAGTGTGATCACCAGCGGGCTGTTTTCATCCGTTTCAGAATCTGCAATTATGGAAAATACGGGCGGGCGGTTCACATTCAACACTGTGATCGCAACGTGTTCTGAGTCACTGTATTCCCCATCATCGGCAATGAACTCAACGTGATGAAGACCTGACTGATCGTAGTCCGGTATCCATTCAAAAACACCGGATGTGCCATTCAGGCTTGCGCCTTCAGGCAGATCCGGAGAGTAATAACTGATAGTATCATTATCAGAACCCCTTGCAGATATCTCAAATGACAGAAGGGAATTTTCATTCACATACCTGTCACCTATCAATTCAAGAACCGGAGCGCCGTCCATCTCAAAGGTATTTGCTTCGTTATAGCTAATAGCACCAGCTGCAACAGAAGAGCAGATCAGAACAAGTGGAATAAGAACAAGGCACAGGAAGGATAGGCCGAACCCGTAGCAGCGGTTTATTGCAGGGTCATGAAATTTGCAGGCAACTATGAAAGCGATGTGTACCACCCTTTACACCGCTGTATTTTCTTATCAGGCAATAAACATTACTGAAAATAACTTTTTGAATATAAATCAACAGTATAGAACCACTGAAAATAAATCTGCAGGATCCTCAAGACCCTGCTCTGTATATTACGGTGGTCCGACATCTATCTCTTACGCCTGTATCGCTTTCCGTCGTAATTCCCATACACAGCACGGAGCTTCTGGTAATATTGTTCAAAATACTCTCTCTTATTGTAACCTAACATTCCAACAACGATCACTCCCAGCAGAACCAACGTGAATATGTGGGACCCTGTCGGGCTTTCATCTTGTGTTGCAGCATTGTTTTCTGATGCTGTCATATCGGCCACTGAATTTTGAATGTCCTGCATTTTTGATGAGGAACCCGTCTTTTCGTCGCTTTCCTCTACATTTGCGGTCTCTTCTGACACGCTTGAGATCAGAAAAGGTGAAAAACCGGAGGTCTCTGCAACATAAGAGAAATACTCCTCACTTTCATTGGAGATTGATGTGGGAAGCTGTTCCCATGCACTTCCGTTGTACCTGGAAAGTACTATAGAGTCAGGATCAACATCATTGGAATCGATCCATTCCCTGTCTACTCTGAACACTATCTTTGCATCGGATATATGCTTCGGAAGGATTGTTCCACCCCCCACCCATATATTGAGGTTCTTGTAAACGATTCCCGGAGGAGCAGCGGAAACAAGTGCGGAAGTGTCCTTGAGCATTTCGACAACTGCCTTGACCTGCCCGAAATTGAGACCGGATCTGAAACTGACGGAAATAATATTATTGCTCTCTTTTCCGAAACTGAAGACAGTTTCCATATCCCTGACAACTGACCTGATGGCGTAATCCTTGAATTCGATGTTCTTATAGCTTTCACCGGTTGTCAAGGAGCCGCCTCCCCCTCCTCCACCGCTACTACCTGAACTTGAACTGCCTGAACTTTCACCAGTATCGGTAGATTGGTCCTTTACGGTTATGGTGATGGTCTCAGAGTCAGTGAGACCATTGGCAGTAGCTTTGAAGGTAACGACATAAGAACCTGAGGAGCCATAGCCC